>CALJLC010000357.1 GCA_937982605.1 uncultured Gemmatimonadales bacterium
TCTCCGGTCCCGGTCGTTCTGGTCCGGCCCGATGACGACGCCGAGCCGCAGACGTCCTTCGACCACTCGTTCGAGACCCTGCTCATCCCCCTCGACGGCTCGGACCTGTCCGAGGACGCGCTGGCGCACGGCACGGAGTTCGGCGAGCTCTTCGACTCGGCGTACCACCTGACCCGGGTGGTCTCCTACCCGGTCGACATCGCGTCCCCTTATCTGCCGCACACCGCGCAGCTCAACCAGCAGATCATGGAGGACGCCAAGAAGGGTGCCGGCGAATACCTCGAGCAGCACGCCGAGACGATGCGCCGACGCGGCCTCAGGGTCACGACGTCCGTGGCGGTCGACGCCCAGGCGGGCAACGGAATCCTGGCCGAGGCGGAGGCGGTGGGCGCGGACATGGTCGCCATGTCGACGCACGGCCGGAAGGGGTTCACCCGAGCCATCCTCGGCAGCGCAGCGGACAAGGTGCTGCGGGGCCTGCACGTCCCGCTCCTTCTGCACCGACCCGAAGCCGATTCCGACTGACCTCATCGGAGGAGTACACGATGCTCACCGTCAAAGACCTCATGAACCCGGACGTTGTCACGGTTCGACCCGAAGACAGCGCACGGACACTGGCCCGCGTCCTCGCGGACTCCGAGATCAGCGGTGCACCGGTCGTCGACGCCGCGAATCGGGTCGTCGGTGTCGTCTCGTCGACCGACCTCGTGCGGCTGGCCGCCGACGAGGCCGACGTGAACCTCACCGCGGTATCGCTGCGCGCCGATCTCGACCGGACGCCCGACCCCGATGCGGACCCGGACGATTCCGTCGAGGCCGATGCCTGGGGCTTCTTCCTCCCGGAGGACTCGCCCTTCGTCGGAACCGAGCTCCTCGATCAGGTCCCCGAGTCGTCGTTCGACACGGTGGCCGTCTCCGACCTGATGACGCCGGTGACGTTCTCGGTGCTCCCGGGGATGCCGGTGGCGGAGCTCTGCGAGTACCTCGTCCGCGGCAGGATCCACCGGGCACTCGTCGTCGAGAACGACGAGCTCGTGGGCATCGTGACGTCCCAGGACGTGCTGCGGGCCGTGGCCGAAGAGCGCATGGTGGTGGCCTGAGCGCGGAGCGCGAGCCGTGATCGACGTCCTCGTGGTCGGGGCCGGACCGGCCGGCCTGACGCTCGGCTGCTACCTGGCGCGGCAGGGATTCGACTGCCTCGTCGTCGAGAAGCAGCATCACCCGCGACCGCACGTCGGCGAGTCGCTGATGCCTTCGACCGTGCGCATCGTGCGGGAGATCGGCTTTCACGGGGTCATGGAGGCCGCAGGCTTTCCTCGTTCGGGCGGAGTCGTGTACCACCCGCAGATCGGCTTCGATCTGGCGCTCGCCTACCGGGACTTCCCGCAGGACGGGATCGACCAGTCCCATACCTGGCACGTCGATCGAGCCCGCTTCGACATGCTGCTGATGAAGCATGCGGAGAGCCTCGGCTGTCGGATCCTCGAGGGTGTATCCGTGGACGAGGTGCTCTTCGGTGACGACGGCCACGACGGAGGCGTGCGGGGGACCTTCGCCGGCGAGGAGCTCTTCGTCGAGGCGCGCGTCGTGGTCGACGCGGCGGGAAGGACGACCCGGATCGGACGCCAGCTCGACCTCCGGCGCGAGCACGCGGTGCTGGATCAGTTCGCGTTGCACTGCTGGTGCGAGGGGGTCGATCGCGGTCGTCGCAGCACTGAGTCGTGGACGCACGTCTACTTCCTGCCCGAGCTCCGCGGGTGGGCGTGGCAGGCTCCCATCAACCACGAGATCACCTCGATCGGGATCGTGGCGGCGAAGGACGAATACCAGCGCTCCGGCCTCGGCGTCGAGGCGTTCTTCGAGGCGGGTCTTCGCGCGAACCGGAAGCTGGCTCGGGCGACCCACCGGGCCCGGCGAATCAACGACCTCAAGGGTGAGGTGAATTACAGCTACCGGCTCGACCGCGTGTGCGGGGACGGATGGATGGCCGTCGGGGACGCCGCCCGCTTCATCGACCCGGTCTTCTCCTCGGGCGTGAGCGTCGCGATGCACTCGGCACGGGACGCGCCTGAGCCGCTCTCGCAGGCGCTGCCGCGAGGCTACACCAGCCGAGACGCGTTCCTGGGGTACGAGGACCGCGTCTTCACCGAGGCGGCGATCTGGGACGATTTCATCCGGCTCTTCTACCGGCTGCTTCCGGGGTTCACGCACCTGCTGGAATCGCGAGAGCACCGCCCCGCGCTGATGCGCATGATCCAGGGCGAGATCCGGCCCGACTCGGCCGGCGAGCTTCTGGACGAGCTCCGCACCCTGGTGCGCGAAGTCGAGGAGGCCGACCGCCATCCGTGGAAGGATGCGCTCGTCGACCTCCCCTCCTGAGCGACTCCGGAGACGGCCCCGCGGGCCGCGGCGCGGATCCTAGCGGCGCCGCTTCCTCCGCTTCTTCTCCGGAACGTCCACCTGGCCTTCGACGCCGCTGTGGCGGATGCCGCCCGAGCCGTCGCTCACGACGACGAAGTCGCCGCCGACGCGGCGCACGTCGATGCTACCGGAGCCGTCGCTGACCCGGACGTCACCGCCCACGTCCGCGATGGCGACGCTGCCCGAGCCGTCGTCGACCGACAACGATCCCGCGATCGACTCCACCTCGAGGCCTCCCGAGCCGTCGTCGATGTCGACGTCCCCGTCGATGTCGGAGACGTGTACGGAGCCCGAAGAGTCCTCGATGCGCAGATCGCCGGTCCCGCTCACGACCAGGTCGCCCGAGGAATCGTCGATGCCCACGGCCATCCCGCGCGGGACGAGCACGGTCAGGTCGATCCGGGCCACGTCGTGGCCGTCACCCCGCCAGCTACGGTCCGCCGGATAGTGCGTGTCGACGAGGATCTCGCCGTCGGAGGCCTGCTCGGCGCGTACGGCCAGCGCGTCGAGGTACTCCTCGTGCGAGGCGCAGAGCAACCCGACCACCACGACCTCTTCGAGGCCGTCACGCCCCTCGACGTGGAGCTCCCCGGCACCCGAGCGGATGCGCAGCGACTCGCCGCCGGAAGCCGGGAGCGTCATCTCCCGCTCGCTCTCGTACGTGCACTGGCCCGAATGACGCACCTGGACGCGCGCCACGATCTCGGGCCGGACGCGCACGTCGACCACCGGCACGACCTCCACGACCGGCTCGACGTCGATCACCGTCGACACGACGACCGGCTCCTGAGCCGGTGGCTCCACCGCGCGCTCCTGGGCGAGCAACCCCATCGCCTGCTCCCCCCCCCATGCGATCGCGCCGTAGGCCACGAAGAGCCACGCGACCCTCAATGCCGTCTTCATCCTCGTCCTCCTCCTCTCTGGGGCTCGTCCCGTCTCCGGGTATCTTCTTGGACTTCACGAGTCTGCCGGAGGTTGGATCGTGCCCGAGCCCCTGGAGATGGACCCGGACATCCGCACCGCGCGGACGCTTCCGTCCCGTGTCTACCACGACGCGGAGCTCTACGAGCAGGCCCGCGAGCGGGTCTTCGTCCGGAGCTGGCAGCCCGTGAGCGAGATCGACCGGCTCAAGGCCCCCGGTCACGTGCTTCCGTTCACGCTGCTCGAGGGATGCCTCGACGAACCGCTCCTCCTCACGCACGCCGACGACGGTGTCGTCCGCTGCCTCAGCAACGTGTGCACCCACCGGGGCACGCTCGTCGTCGAGGGTGAGGGACACCTCCAGACGCTGCGCTGCCGCTACCACGGCCGCCGCTTCGACCTCGACGGCTGCTTCCGCTTCATGCCCGAGTTCGAGGAAGCGGCGGGCTTTCCCTCGGCGGACGACGACCTGCCACGTGTGTCGCTTCGACAGTGGGGGCCGCTCTACTTCGCCTCCCTCGACCCGATGTGCGACTTCGAGGAATGGATCGCGCCGGTGCGGAAACGGCTCGACTGGCTGCGACCCGAACGATGGACCCGCTTCGAGGAGCACACGTCGGACTACCTGATCCCAGCCAACTGGGCCATGTACTGCGACAACTACCTCGAGGGCTTCCACGTCCCCTACGTGCACGCCGGAAGCCTCGGGGCCAAGCTCGACTACGAGGAGTACCACACCGAGCTCTTCGACTGGTGCAGCCTTCAGCTCGGCGTGGCGAAGGAAGGGCAGCCGGCCTTCGACCTTCCGGCCGGGCACCCGGACGAGGGCAAGCGGATCGCGGCCTGGTACTTCTGGCTCTTCCCCAACGTGATGCTCAACGTCTACACGTGGGGGGTGTCCGTGAATGTAGTGCAGCCGCTCGGGCCCCTGCGGACCCGGGTGCTGTTCCGTTCGTACGTGCCGGACCCCGGGAAGGTCGGGGACGCGCCCGGCGCGGACCTGCATCGTGTGGAGATGGAGGACGAGGAGATCGTGGAGTCCGCCCAGCGCGGGATGCGGTCGCGGCTGTACGACCGTGGTCGATACAGCCCGAAGCGCGAGAAAGGCCCGCACCACTTCCACGTACTCCTCGCCAGAGCCCTCGCCGGAGAAAAGCCTTGAGACCGACCCTGCCGACCTCCCGACTCATCGTCCTGGCCGCACTCGCCGCGGCGGCGGTCGGGGCGGTCGACGCCGACGCCCAGGTACGCCGCGGGCGCCAGCAGCCGGTGCTGCCGCCCTGGGCGCCGATCTCGGTCGGCGTGCGCTTCGGCTGGGAGCAGGAGCGGCTCGAGTCGGGCGGCGACATCGGCGCCGAGATCCGCATTCCCGTGGTGCGGGATGGACGCTTCGAGCTGGTCCCGAGCTTCGACGCCATCTTCCTCAATCCGGAGCGCGAGGACCAGTTCAATCTCGAGGTCTTCTACGTGCCCGGGGGCCGGCGCGGCGGGGTCTTCGTCGGAGGCGGCGTCGCCTGGCGCCAGTCCGTGCTCGCCGGAATCGTCGACGGCCTCAGCCGCGACCGGTACTTCGGCTACAACCTGACGCTCGGCGGCAAGCAGCCGATCGGTCGGGTGCTCATCAACCTCACCATCCGCTGGACGCTGCTCGAAGACACCGAGTTCGATCCCAATGCCGCGCTGATCGGCATCTCCCTTCCCCTTTGGGGTGGCCCGATCCGCCCCGGCGGCTGAACCGAGCAATGACCCTCCCGACCCTCCCCCGCCGCGCGGCCCGCACGGCCGCCTGGCCCGTGGTGCTGCTCCTCGGCGCCGCCTTCGCTGCGCCCGCGGCCGGGCAGGCGCCCGGATACCAGCAGATCGACCCGCGCTCGATCCGGGCCGAATACACCGCCGAGGTTCTGGACCGGATCAACGAGCTGCTGGCCGACTGGGGGGAGGCCTGGGCCACGGACCGGCCGCAGGAGCTGACCGACTTCTACTGGGACGACGCGCTCCTCATCCCGCCGGAAGGGGGCCTCCGCCGCGGGCGCGCCGAGATCGCGAGCTATTTCGAGGACGTCCTGGCCAGCCACGGGCACATCGAGGCGTTCATGCTCGACTTCGACGCGAGCGGCGGGATGTCCCAGGTCTTCGGCAACTACATGCTCGGAATCCAGCAGGGGGAAGAGGCGGGCACGCAGAAGAGCGGCCCGCTCATCACCGTCTACGTCCAGCGCGGCCGCCAGTGGCGGATCCGCAGCCAGGTCTTCCTGCCACCCGGCTGAGGACCGTCACTTCGAGGCCGTGTCCGCGTCGGTCGGCCTGCGCGTGAGCACGACGAAGTCCGCCAGCGGTCCGTGCTCCTCCGCGGACCACGCGTCGACGTCGTCGACCTTGGTCATGACGACGGTGACCACGCGCGTTCCCGGCCGGTAGTCCGCGATCCGCTCCGGAATCCCGGTGCCGCGCTCGACGTGGAACGAGCCGGCGAAGTGGATGACGAAACCGCCGACGTTGCGTACGAGCGCTTCGGTGATCGCGTGACCCATCGAGGCGTCCCACAGCGCCTGCGCCCAGATCACGTTCGGACTCATGGCGTAGGCACGGGAGTCCGACCGGGGCATCGAGTCCGCCTCGGGTGCCGGATCCGCCTCGGGTGCCGGGTCCGCCTCGGGTGCTGAGGCCATCGCCTCGGACATGAGCGCGTCCCACTGCGCTCGGTACGTCGTCGAAGGACCGGGATAGGGCAGCGGCGGCAGATACGACCGCGCCCGCTCGGAGAGGGCGTCGAGGGATTCCGGACCCTCGCGGGAGACGCGGTTCACGTAGCGCCGCGGCGCGTTGGCGGCCACGACCGGGAGCCCGGCGGCCCTGGCGGCCTCGACCGCGGGGCGGTACCGGCTCCGGTAGTCGTCCCACGGCCGTGCCGAGCGGAGGAAGTGGTCCTCGGAGACGAGGTCGTCCAGGTACTCGTCGACCACCATCTGAACGTCCCGCTCGAACATCTCGAGCGAGAGGACGACCGGCCGGCCGGCGCCCGCGCCTCCGCCGATCACGTCCACGACCCGCTCGAGCAGCCGCGTCTGGAAGGCGTGGCCCACCATGTCGTCGTGCTCCTCGCCCACGAGCAGGACCTCCTCCCCGACCGAGGCGCGCACGACCGCCTCGAGGGACGAGCGCCCTCCCGCGCGGTCGTAGACCCGGTAGTCGATGCCGTCGACGATGTCGGGCTGGACTCTCTCGCCGTGGGGCGAATCGGGCGCCTGGGCGGAGAGCGGCGGAGCCACGCCGGCGAGGGCGAGGGCCGCGAGCGCGGCGATCGGTGATCGGGTCATCGAGGCTCCCTGGTGGAATCGCGGCCGCAAGGTAGCCCGGCACCCTTGTGCGGTCGACGGGCCGGCGCGGTAGCTTCGCCGCCAGCGACTCCCGGCGTCCGCACGAGCCGGGGCGGTCGCCCCACCACCCGCGCGGAGAGGAACGTCCGTGATCTGGCTCTACCTCGTGCTCGCCCTCCTGGCCGTCGTCACGATCTACGATCTCCTCCAGACGAAGCACGCGATCCTGCGCAACTTCCCGATCATCGGGCACTTCCGGTACATGCTCGAGGCGATCGGACCCGAGCTACGGCAGTACATCGTCACCTCGAACAACGAGGAGCTGCCCTTCTCCCGGGACCAGCGGAGCTGGGTGTACGCATCCGCGAAGAACCAGAACAACTACGCCGGCTTCGGTACCGACGACGACCTGGAGAGCTCGCCGAACTATCTGATCATCAAGCACAACACGCTCGGTCGCCCCGAGGAGCCCCACCACGACGAGACGTATCCCCTCCCCTGCGCGAAGGTGCTCGGGGGGCACCGGGGCCGGCGCCAGGCCTTCCGCCCGGCGTCGCTGGTCTACGTGAGCGGGATGAGCTTCGGGTCCCTCTCCTCCGCCGCGGTCGAGGCGCTCAACAAGGGGTGCGC
The DNA here is from genome assembly GCA_937982605.1 of uncultured Gemmatimonadales bacterium. Taxonomy (GTDB): domain Bacteria; phylum Gemmatimonadota; class Gemmatimonadetes; order Longimicrobiales; family Gaopeijiaceae; genus UBA2589. The sequence goes on from CALJLC010000357.1 coordinate 7,290, forward strand.
CATCGCGGGCTGCCTGCACAACACGGGCGAGGGCGGGATCGCCCCCCACCATCTCCACGGTGGCGACCTCATCTGGCAGCTCGGCACGGGCTACTTCGGCGCCCGGGCGCCGGACGGCGCCTTCGACCGGGAGGAATGCATCCGCAAGGTCGAGGCCCACCCGGTGCGGGCGATCGAGATCAAGCTGAGTCAGGGGGCCAAGCCGGGCCTCGGGGGCGTGCTTCCCGGGGAGAAGGTGACGGCGGAGATCTCGGCGATCCGGGGGGTGCCGATGGGCCGCACGGTCGTGAGCCCGTCGGGCCACCGGGCGTTCTCCAACGTCGACGAGCTGCTCGACTTCGTCGAGGACCTGGCCGACGCCACGGGCGTGCCCGTGGGGGTGAAGTCCGCGGTCGGGCTCCTGGGCTTCTGGAAGGAGCTGGCGGACCGGATGGCGGCCGAGGAGCGCGGCGTGGACTTCATCCAGATCGACGGGGGCGAGGGCGGCACCGGCGCGGCCCCGTTCGCCTTCTCGGACCACGTGGCGCTTCCGTTCAAGATCGGGTTCAGCCGCGTCTACACGATCTTCGCCGAGCGAGGGGTGCATCAGAAGGTCGTGTGGGTCGGCTCGGGCAAGCTCGGCTTCCCGGAGTCCGCGCTCATGTCGTTCTGCCTCGGTGCCGACATGATCGCCGTCGGTCGAGAGGCGATGATGGCGATCGGCTGCATCCAGGCGCAGCGCTGCCACACCGGCCACTGCCCCACGGGCGTCGCGACGCAGAACCGCTGGCTCGTGCGCGGGCTCGATCCGACCCACAAGGCGGCCCGCCTGGCCAACTACGTCATCACCCTGCGCAAGGAGCTGACGCGCCTCAGCCACGCCTGCGGCGTCGAGCACCCGGGGCTGCTCACCGCCAAGCACATGGAGATCCTCGACGGGGGCTTCGGGAGCCGTCCGCTCCATGCCGTCTTCGGCTATCAGGAGGGGTGGGAGCTCCCGTCGGCGGCGGACGGTCAGGCCGTTCTCGAGGCCATGGGCCGCCGGGTGCATTGAGGCAGCGGCTCCCCACCCTGCTCTTCTCCGCCGCGGGCGCCGTCGCCGCCTGTGGCTTCGGCTCCGTATTGCGCCCCCCGGATCCCGCCCTCGTCGGACCGGACTGGGTGCTGCACGAGGTACCGGGCGCGCCGATCCTGATCTCCACGCCGCCCGCCTTCGCTTCGCGCGGAGCACCCGGATGCTACCAGGGCCACCTCCAGGACTCGCTCCCTTACGGTCCGGGATGGCGGGCCTTCTGCGTCGGACTGCATCCGCCCGCCGAGCCCATCCCCCTGTTCACGCCCGGTCTGGAATCCGACTGCGTCGACGGGTGCCGCCTGCTGCACACGGTCGAGACGACGCAGATGACGCTCGGCGGCCGGGACGTGATCGTGCAGACCGCGCTCGTCTCGGGAGGCACCGCTGGCAAGGAGCGTGCACCCGAGATGCTCGTGCAGATCCCCGTGCAGCCCGGCCTCGCGATCCTCGTGGCCGAGTACGGAGACGCGGCCGACGCGGCCGTCATCCTCGGGGTCGCGCAGACGATCTCCGTGCGCGCTCCCGCGGAGAGACGCACCCCGTGACCGGGATCCCCGACGCGCATCACCTCTTCGTCTACGGGACGCTCCGCTCCGCTTCGGGTCACCCCATGCGGCACCTGCTGGCCCGACGCGCCGATCTCGTCGGACCCGCGTCCGTACCGGCCCGCCTCCTCGACCTCGGCGCCTATCCGGGCGCCGTCGCGGACGTGGACGGAGCCCGCGTCGTCGGCGAGCTCTGGCGACTCCACGACGCGGACGCGGCGCTGCCCGAGCTCGACGCGTACGAGGGATGCGGCCCCCGGGACGATCCGCCGCACGACTTCCGCCGAGCCCGTGTCGACGCACGGCTCGACGACGGTCCCGTCGTGTCGTCGTGGATCTACTGGTACGACGGCGCCCGCGGGGGCGCTCGCGTCCCCTCGGGCGACTGGCTCGCGCGGGTGTCGGAGTGAAGTCGAGGAGGTTCCGGGTGCCGACGCCCGCCTGCGTGGCGGCCGCTCAGCGACCGACGACCGCCCTGCCCTTTTCGGTCAGCCAGTAGCGGTTGTCCGCGCGGTCCATGTAGCCGCCCATGACGAACTCCCTCCGGATCGTGCAGAAGTCGGAGTGGATCGTCTCGATGAAGCGGCTGAGCTCACGCTCCACGTATTCCTTCCGGCGCGGCAGCCGCCGGAGGATCTCCTCGAAGACCATCGTCTTCTTCTTCCGCTGGGTGGGGATGGCCACGAGGCGGGAGCCGTCGAAGAACGTGCGCAGGACCTTCCGCTCCTCCGCGGAGAGATCGTCCGATCCCGCGAACGACTGGACGCTCTCCTGGTCCGAGAGCGATCGCGCCGCCTGTCGGAGCGCGTCGATGCGGAGCCCGTAGAAGCGGTACGGACCCTCCCGCGACTCGTCGACCAGGTCGGCCTTGCGCAGGACCTGGAGGTGGTGGGACACCGTCGGGGCGGAGACGCCGAGGTGGGTGGCGAGGTCCTGTCCGCAGCGTGGTCGGTCGGCGATGAGCCCGAGCAGGCGCAGGCGCGTCGGATCCGCCACGGCCTTGAAGACCGCCACCAGCTCCTCGACGTCGGGAGTCGGTTCGTGCGTCATGATTTGCATGTTCGTCAATTCGATGGTCATCTAAATATGAAGTGCTCGGCGGTGTCGCCGCAAGGCCGTCGATGACCCGGTGGCAGGGTGAGCCCGACCGTCGCGACCGGGACGTGACGTGCGTCGACTCGCCGCCGGACCCGCCGGCGCGCTAGACTTGCCGCATCCGGAAGCCACGACCCGACTCGAACCCGCCGCCGATGACGCCGATACGCCGACCGGCCGCAGCGCTCGCGCTCCTCCTGGCGACGTCCTCGCTCGCGCCGCTCTCCCGCCCCGCCGTCGCCCAGGCCGCGGACACCCGGCCTCCCGCCACGAACCTCGCCTGGTGGCACCCGCTCGCCGCCGCGGGCGGTGTCGGCGCGCTCTTCCTGATCGACGTCCCTGTCCGGGACTGGATCCAGGACCGCCCGGGGTCGACGAAGGACGACATCGCCGACTTCGCCAAGGACTTCAAGGATCCCAAGGTCTTCGCGGTCTCGAGCGTCGGCACCGTGGCGCTCGGGCTGATCCTGCGGGAGCCCAAGGTCACCACCACCGGCCTGCACATCGCCGCGGCGTACGGGCTGGCCGGCGGTCTCAACTACGTCACCAAGTGGGCGTTCGGGCGCACCCGTCCGTCGGGCACGCCGGACGATCAGCTCAACTTCAACTGGTTCGAGGGCGACGAGAACTCGGCCTTCCCCTCCGGGAGCGCGGCCGTCGTCTTCAGCCTCGCCACCACCCTTTCCGACGCCGTCGATCGAACGCCGGTGACGATCCTGCTCTACTCGGGCGCGACGGTGAACGCCTGGGCGCGCATGTACTCCGACCGGCACTGGCTCAGTGACGTGGCCCTCGGGGCGCTCATCGGGGTGACGTCCGCCAAGCTCGTCAACGGCGAGTGGACGGTCTTCGGCCTGCGCCCGCCCGCCATCTGGACGGACGGGCGCTCGATGTCGATGGCGTGGACGGTGCCGACGCGCTGAGGCCGCCCGGACCGCGTCGCGCTACTCGGAGATCGCCCGCCCCTTGAGGTGCTCCTCGAGGAACTCGAGGATCGCCCGGTAGCCGACGAGCTGGTTCGCCTTCTTGGTGAAGCCGTGGCCTTCG
>CALJLC010000358.1 GCA_937982605.1 uncultured Gemmatimonadales bacterium
CGAGATATATCAGTGTGACTGGAGTTCAGACGTGTGCTCTTCCGATCTGCCGGTGGGCGATCGCGATCGCCCACCGGCTGGCCACGCTGCGCAACGCCGACCGCCTCGTCGTGATCGAGGACGGCGCCATCGTCGAGCAGGGCACGCACGAGGAGCTCATGGCGATCGAGGGTGGGCGCTTCGCCCACCTCGTGGAGCTGCAGACCGACATCAACCGCCTCCGGGCCGAGCAGGCGGCATGGCACGAGTGACCGACGCGTTCGCCGGGCACGTCTCGGGCTTCTTCGTGGAAGGCGGCCGCCTGCGGCTGACCCGCCCCGGTGAGGACCCGGTGACGGTGACCGCGCGCTACCTGAGGCCCCTGACCGGTCGCTCCGAGATCGTCTTCCTCGACGAGCAGCAGCGGGAGGTCGTCTCCGTGGCGAGCCTCGACGCGGTCGAGCCGTCGGAGCGCCCGCTCGTCGAGGAGGCGCTGCGCGCTCGCTACCATCTGGTGACCGTGCGCCGGATCGACCGGATCGAGGTCCGCTTCGGCACCCGGTACTTCGAGGCCGAGACGGATCGAGGCCCGCGCGCCTTCGCCCTCCGGGAGCCGGGCAAGAACGTCACCGCGCTCGACGACGGCCGGCTCGTGCTGCGCGACACGGCCGGCAACCGCTTCGAGGTGCCGCCTCCCGAAGCGCTCGACGCCGCCAGCCGCCGCTGGCTGCGCGTGGCCCTCTAAGAAGGCGCTCCGCTCGGCGTTTCTCGGGGAGCGTTCAAACATTTCCACCCCGCTTGTTGTCGAATGGCAAAGTATTAATGTTCGACAACACGCCGCAGCGCGTGGCACGCTCGAATCCGCACCGGAGTCCCACCGTGGCCAAGTCGAAGGCGGACCTGCTCCAGGGCACGCTCGACCTGCTGATCCTCAAGGCGCTCACGCTCGGTTCCCTGCACGGCTGGGGGATCTCGAAGCGCATCGCGGTGATGTCGGGGGAGGTCCTGGAGGTCAACCAGGGGTCGCTCTACCCGGCGCTGCACCGCCTCGAGGATCGGGGCCTCGTCTCCTCGGAGTGGGGCGTCTCGGACGAGGGGCGGCGGGCCAAGTTCTACACGCTCACCGACGCGGGTCGGGCCCAGTTCGCCCGGGAGGAGAAGAGCTGGAGCCTCTTCTCGGCGGCGGTGCACCAGGTGCTGCAGGCGGGATGACGACGGGAGGAAGGGAAGATGACGGAATGGAGACGCCGGCTCGGACGCCGGCTGCGGGTGCTGTTCGGCAAGGAGCGGGTGGAGCGTGAGCTCGACGAGGAGCTCGCCGAGCACATCCGCATGGAGGCGCGGGAGCTCGAGCGCGGCGGCCTGACACCCGAAGCGGCCCGACGAGAGGCGATGCGCCGTTTCGGCGGGGTCGAGCGCACCAAGGAGCGCGTCCGCGACGAGCGCGGTGGACGGGTCCTCGACGACCTCGTGCAGGACCTCCGCTTCGGCGGGCGCAGCCTGAGGCGGAGCCCGGGCTTCTCGATCAGCGCCCTGCTCGTCCTGGCCATCGGAATCGGGTCGGCCGTGACGCTCTTCGCCGTCGTCGACGCCGTCCTGCTCGAGCCGCTCCCGTACGGCGCCCCGGACCGGATCGTGCGCGTGTGGCCCGCCTCGCCGTCGCGGGGAGTCGAGCGCGCGTCGGTCTCCTACCCCGACTTCCTCGACTGGCGCGAGCGCACGCGCACGCTCGACGGCCTCGCGGTCTACTCGGTGCTGCCGAGCGACTACGCCTATCACGGAGGCGACGCGCCGATCGAGCTCGCCACGCAGTGGGTCGCGGGCGACTACTTCGACGTCCTGGGCGTCGCGCCGGAGCTCGGCCGCCCGCTGACGCAGGCCGACGCGGACGTGGCGCTGCACGCGGCCGTGATCTCCCGCGGGCTGTGGGAGCGGATGTTCGGCGCCGACCCGGGCGTGCTCGGCTCGACGATCCAGCTCGACTACCGGTCGTTCGAGATCGTCGGAGTCATGCCCGAAGGCTTCACCTATCCGGAGGGGGAAACCGTCGACGTCTGGGTCCCGCTCACGGTGATCCCGGAGGACGACATCCCAATCGGGCTGCGCCCGGTCCGCTTCCTCCAGATGGTCGGTCGGCTCTCCCCCGCCGCCACCGTCGCGACCGCCTCCGGCGACCTCGCCGACGTGGCGCGCGGCCTCGAAGCCGAGTACCCCGACTCGAACGCGGGCATCGACGGCGCCACCGTCGTCCCGCTCCAGGAATGGGTGGTGGGCGACGTGCGGCGCTCTCTGCTCGTCACGCTCGGAGCGGTCGGGCTCATCCTCCTCCTGGCGTGCGCCAACGTCGCGAACCTCCTGCTGGCGCGGGGCACGGCGCGCTCGACGGAGGTGGCGCTCCGCATGAGCCTCGGCGCGCCGGCCCGCCGCATCGTGCGGCAGCTCCTCACCGAGAGCCTGCTCCTGAGCGCCACCGGCGCGGCGGCCGGCCTCGGCCTGGCGTGGCTCGCCACCACCGTCCTCGCCCGCGGCGCCGCCGACCTCCTTCCGCGCGCAGCCGCGATCGAGCTCGACGGCACCGTGATCGGCGTGGCCGTGCTCGTCGGGCTCCTGGCCGCCGGACTCGCCGGCGTCCTGCCGGCACTTCGGGCTGCCGACGTTTCACCGGCCCGCGACCTGCGTGCCGACGCGCGCAGCGGGGGCGCGGGTCGCCGGGCCGTGCACCTCCGGCGGATGCTCGTCGGCGCGGAGGTGGCCTTCGCGGTCCTGCTCCTGACCGGCGCCGGCCTGCTGCTGCGCAGCCTCGGCGAGATGCAGCGGGTCGACCCGGGCTTCGAGACCGAGAACCGGATCGCCATGACGATCACCATCTCGGACATGAAGCACCCGACGCGGGCCGAGTGGCAGGCCGTCTACCACGAGATCCTCGACCGGCTCTCCGCGCACCCGGACGTGCTCTCGGCGGGCGCGGTCCGGTACCTGCCCTTCCGCGGCGGCGGCGAGGCGCTCCAGGTCCGCGTCGAAGGGCTGTACGAGCCGACCCCCGAGGAGCAGCGCTACGCGAACATGCTCATGGTCTCGGACGACCTGATGCAGACGCTCGGCATCCGCGTGCTGCGCGGCCGGGACATCGAGGCGACCGACGGCCCGGAGAGCCCGCTCGTGGTCGTGGTGAACGAGGCCTTCCAGCGCGACTTCTTCCAGGGCGAGGATCCCCTGGGTCGCCGATTCGAGTCGTTCGGCGGCCAGGAGATCGAGGTCGTCGGCGTCGTGGCCGACGTCCGGCAGGAGGGCATCACCGCCGAGCCCGAGCCGATGGCATACGTCAGCAACGATCAGGTGGCCCGGATCCAGGCCTCGTACGTCGTGCACACCTCCGGCGATCCGCTCGCGATGGTCCCCGAGATGCGACGGATCGTCGCCGAGATCGACCCGGACCAGCCGATCAGCGAGTTCGTGCCGCTGAGCCGGCTCTCCGCGGAGAACCTGGCGCGGCCACGCTTCTTCACTGGGATCATGGGGAGCTTCGCGCTCGTGGCGCTGGTGCTCGCGGCCCTCGGCGTCTACGGCGTGCTCGCCTACACCGTGAGGAGCCGCGTCCGCGACACCGGCCTGCGGCTCGCGCTCGGAGCGTCGACGGCGAGCGTGGCGCGACGGGTCGTGGCGCAGGGCATGGGCCCGGTCTTCGCGGGGCTCGCCATCGGCGTGGTCGTCTCCCTCGCGCTCGCCGGCCTGCTCGAGTCCCTGCTCTTCGGCGTGACGCCACTCGACGCCGTGACCCACGCCGCGGTCGTCGTCGTGCTCGCCGTCGTCGGCGTCGCGGCGTGCGCGGTGCCGGCGTGGTCGGCGTGTCGCGTCGACCCGATGATCAGCATCCGCGCCGAGTAGAAGCGGTGGCGCCGGCCCGGTGGTCGGCGCCGCCCGCTCAGCGCCCGATGGGCGGCGTGCCGATCTCCCCGGCGTACGCGGCCCGGAGCCGCTCGTGGTACTCGTCGAGGAGGCCGGCCAGCGTGGCGTGCTCCTCCCCGACGGCGGAGCGCAGCTCCGGCCGGGTGAGGTAGTCGTAGAGGATGGCCGTCATCACCTCGGCCGAGATGCGGAAGCCGGTATGTCCGATCTCGTTGAAGGTGTCCTCGAGCATCCCGCGGGTGTGGTTGGCGCCGCGCGAGCTGAAGATGCTCACCCCGATGCCGGGGATGTCCTTGGTCACGACCCCGGTCTCCTCGTAGCCCGAGGGGCGCGTGGGCTCGGGCGCGATGTTGGGCGCGTCGAGCTCCTGCGCATACGCGAAGGCGAGCTCCTGGAGCGTCCCGAGCGAGATCCCGTCACGGTACTCGCCGTAGCGGTCGATCTCGACCTCCGTGCCGGTGGCGAGCGCCGCGCCGCGGGCGGCGTCGTCCATCATCCGGGTGACGTGCTCGAGGTACACCGGGTCCGGGTAGCGGATGTAGTAGTCGACGACCGCCCGCTGGGGGACGACGTTCGGCGCCTCGCCCCCTTCGGGGATCACCCCCTGGATCGACGCCTCCGGGCGCAGCGTCGAGCGGAGCCCGTCGACCATCGTGTAGAAGTGGACGGCCGCCTCGAGCGCGTTGCGGCCGAACCACGACGCCATCTGGTGCGACGGCTTCCCGAGGAAGGTGTACTTCACCTCGTTGATGTTCAGGCAGCAGCTCCCGAAGCCGACCGCCGCGCGCGACGTCTGCGTGACCCCGTGGCTCCGAACCAGGAGGTCCGCGCCGTCGAAGATCCCGGCCTCGTGCATGATCACCTTGGCCGGGGGGCCGACCTCCTCGGCCGGTGTCCCGTAGATCCGGATCCGACCCGGCGTGCCCGACGCCGCCATGTGCTCGGCGAGGGCGAAGGCCGAGGCGAAGGCGATGGGGGTCTGCGCGTTGTGCTGGTCGCCGTGAAACGGGCCGTCGGCGTCGCGGAGCGCATCGTACTCGCCGATGAGGCCGAGCATGAGCCCGTCCGCGCCGGCCGGCGACGTCCAGGTGGCCACGAAGGCGGTCTCGAGACCCGCCACGCCGATCTCCACGTCCCAGCCCCGACGCCGCAGCACGGAGGTGAGCGTGTCCACCGCCAGGTGCTCCTCCCACGCGACCTCCGGGTTGCGGCCGATGAAGTCGCTGAGATCCTGCATCTCCGCCCTCCAGAGCGCCGCGGCCCGCCGGACCACGGCGTCCCGGGCCCCGTCGGCGCGCCCGGCCAGACGGCGCGCCTCCTCGGTCGGGGCGAGCCGGGCCTGCAGCGCGTCGATCTGCTGCAAGATCTCGCGGGCGGCGGCCCGCTCGGTCGGTGTCGTCTGGGCGGTGAGCCCGGCCGGGAGGAGCAGGAGGACGGCGGCGGGGACGAGAGGCTTCATGAGACGGTTCCGGGTCGGCGACGGCGCGCGGATCGGGAAGGGTCCGGCCAACGTAGGCGCACGGGTCGGGCGCGTCGACGGATCGGGCCCGCCCGATGGTGGGTCGGTTCGGTGACCCGCCACCCCCCGCCCGACGCCACCGGCCCGTTCCGGGCGGGCACCGACCCGCGAGCGGTCCCTCGCCCCCGCCGGGGCGCGGGCCTATCCTCCGGCGACTCCTCCCGAAACCGGAACGACGATGCCGAAAGCTTGCCTGGTCGCGGCGGCGCTCCTGATGTCGGCGGCGGGGTGCGGGGGCCCGGAGGCGGAGCGTCCCCCGAACCTCCTGCTGGTGGTGGCGGACGACCTCGGCTATGCCGACCTCGGTTCGTTCGGAAGCGACATCCGGACCCCCAACCTCGACAGGCTCGCCGTGGAGGGCGTCCGCTTCACGCGCTTCCACGCGGGCCCGTCGTGCGCGCCGTCGCGCGCGATGCTGCTGACCGGAAACAACAACCACGTGGCCGGCATGGGCCAGCAGGCCACGCGCGTGGAGGGCGTGCCGGGGTACGAGAACCGGCTCACGGAGCGTGTCGCGCCGCTCCCCCGGCTGCTCGCCGAGGCGGGGTACCACACCTCGACCGCCGGGAAGTGGCACCTGGGCGAAGCCCCGGACGAGGCTCCGCCTTCGGCCGGTTTCGAGCGCTCGTGGACCGTGATCAACGGCGCGTCCAGCCACTTCGAGAGCACCGGGTTCTTCGAGGGCGGATCGACGTACCGCGCCGACGGCGCCGACGTGGCATGGCCCGAGGGTGCGTACGGTCCGGAGCTCTACACCGAGAAGATCCTCTCCTACATGGAGGAGGCCCGCCGCCAGGATCGACCCTTCTTCGTGTACGCCGCCTACACGTCCCCGCACTGGCCGCTCCAGGTGCCCGACGAGGAGCTCGACCGCTACGCCGGGCGCTACGACGAGGGCTACGACGTGTGGCGGGAGCGGAACTTCGAGCGCCTCCGGAACGCGGGTCTGATCTCGCCCACACACGAGCTGCCCCCTCGAAACGAGGCGATCCCCCTCTGGGACGACCTCACCCCGGAGATGCGCGGCTACTACGCGCGCGCCATGGAGCTGTACGCGGCGATGGTCGAGAACCTCGACGGCCAGGTCGGTCGGGTGGTGTCCTGGCTCGAGGAGCACGGGGAGCTCGAGCGGACGCTCATCGTCTTCCTCTCCGACAACGGGGCGGCGTATCGCGACTGGTGGCACGGCGGTGAGGCGCACGACTACGTCCGCGCGCGCTACGACAACGCGCCGGAGCGAATGGGCCGGGCCGGGTCGTGGGTCTCGTACGGGCCGGGCTGGGCCGAGGCGGGCTCCGCTCCGTTCTCGAGGCACAAGGGCTACGCGCGCGAAGGCGGGCTCGTGGCACCGATGATCGTGCGCGGCCCCGGTGTCTCCGGGGCCGGCCGCATCACCGACGCCTACGCGACGATCATGGACATCGCGCCCACGCTGCTGGAGGCCGGCGGAGCCCGCTACCCCCCGGAGGGGGTCCGACCGATGCTGGGCGCGAGCCTCGCGCCGCTCCTCGCGGGCGCGCGGGACCGGGTCCACGACGACGCGCACGTGACCACGTTTTTTCACGCAGGGAGGGGCTTCGTGCGTCGGGGCCCGTGGAAGCTCGTGTCGCTCGAGCCGCCCTTCGACGAATCGGCGATGCAGCTCTTCCGGATCGACGCCGACCCGGGTGAGGCGCGGGACCTGCGCGCGGTCGAGCCCGAGGTCCACGCCGAGATGCTGGAGCTGTGGCGCAGCGAGCGACGGCGACTCGGAATCGTGCTCCCGTCGGAGTTTCCCGGCCGCGAGTAGTCGGCTAACGACCGTCGGCGCGTCGATCCAGGACCCGGCCCGCGCGTGCGCCGGTGAAGGCACCGTTGCGGATGGCGGGCTCACCGTTGACGAGCACGTGCACCATCCCCTCGGAGTAATGGTGCGGATCGGTGTAGGTCGCCACGTCGCGCACGCGGTCGAGGTCGAAGATCGCGATGTCCGCGACCGCGCCCGCCCGAAGCCAGCCGCGATCCTTCATGCCGAAGACCGACGCGGGCAGCGACGTCATGCTCCGGATGGCGCTCTCGAGCGGATCCACGCCCTTCTCGACGACGTAGAGCCGGAGTCGGCGTGCGAAGGCACCGTACGCGCGCGGATGGGGCATGCCTTCGCCCATCGGAACGAGACCGCCGTCCGACGACGTCATCGTCCACGGCCGACGCATGATCGTCTCGACGTCGTCGTCGTGCATGTTGTACGAGATGATGCCCGGACCGCCCTCGCGGATCAGGTCGGCCGCGGTGTCCAGCGGATCCTCTCCGCGCTGCTCCGCCAGCTCGCTGAGGAGCATGCCCTCGATCGACGGATCGGGCCGGAAGCGACCGAACTGGATGCGGTCCGCCCCGCCGCGGCGCGCGAGCCCCTCGCCCATGCCGACCCGGATGCGGGCCATCGTCTCGGGGTCCGACATGCGGGAGAGCATCATGTCCCGTCCTCCCGCCTGCGACCACCGGGGCATGAGCGCGGCCTCCAGCCCGGTCGACGATGCGGTGTACGGGTACTGATCGGCGAAGACCTGCACGCCCTCGGCGCGCGCGTTCTCGATCCGGTGCGCGATCGCCGCACCGTAGCCCCACACCTCCGGGCCGAGCGCCTTCACGTGCGTGACCACCGCCGGAATCCCGGCGACCCGCCCGACGTCGATGACCTCGTCGACGGCGGCGATCAGCCCGACGCTGTACGTCGACTCGTCGCGGATGTGGCTCGTGTACGCCCCGCCGTAGGGAGCGACCTCGCGGGCCAGCTCCTGGATCTCTTCCGGCGGCGCATAGCTGCCCGGCACGTAGAACGTCCCGGACGACAGGCCCCAGGCGCCCTCCTCCATCCCCATCACGACGATGTTGCGCATGCGCTGCAGCTCCGCCGGCGTCGCGGCCCGGTCCTCGGCGCGAAGCACGTCGCCCCGTACCGATCCGTGGCCGATGAGCTGCGCGACGTTGACGCCCAGCCCGTCGGCGAGCAGCTCGGCGCGCTGGCCGGCGATGTCCGACGGGCCGCCGCCGTCGGGGTTCACGAA
>CALJLC010000359.1 GCA_937982605.1 uncultured Gemmatimonadales bacterium
CGCGCGCCCCGGCCAGCTCCGCGCCGGACAACGAGACGTCGGCGACGACGCCCTCCACGACGCGCTCCGACGGAGGCGCGAGCGAGAGCGCGCCGATCTCGTTGCCCCCACCCTGCGGATACAGCGTGACCCCCTGGGACTCCGGGTTGGGAAAGTCCGGGTAGGGCGTCGGCTCCTCGTCGCCGACGTGGACGATCCACGCGCCCGGATCGGCCTCCACCCCGTTCTCGACGCCGTGGAGGTAGCGGGTGAACCACCGGTTCATCCGCTCGAGCGGCGGCGGGCCGCCGTGCCCGCCCTGGTGGTAGTACACCTGCACGGGCACCCCGCGCTCCTGGAGCGCCTCGGCGATCCGGTAGCTGTGCTCGGGCATCACGTTCCAGTCGTTGAAGGCGTGCGCCATGAGCGTGGCGGCGCGGACGCCGTCGACGACGTTGAGGTAGTCGCGTCCGTACCAGAACTCGTTGTAGTCGCCGGTCAGGCGATCCCGACCGCGGGCGTGCTCGCCGTCGCGCACGGTGGCGTCGCAGTACGCCCGGCGGGACGGGTCACCCGAATTGATGAAGTCGTACAGGACGTCGACGTCCTCGCCGAGGTAGCCCCCCGGCGAGCGCACGAGCCCGTTGGAGCGGTAGTAGTGGTAGTAGGAGGTGTTCGGCGCGATCGGGATGATCGCCTCGAGGCCCTCCACGCCCGTCGTGGCGGCGGCCAGCGGCAGCGTGCCGTTGTACGACGTGCCGGTCATCCCGACCTTCCCGGTCGACCAGTACGCCCGCACCTCTTCGCCTCCGACCGGCTCCGTGAAGCCGCGGGCCCGGCCGTTGAGCCAGTCGATCACGGCCTTCGGGGCCAGAGACTCGTTGAGCCCGCCGACCGTGGGGCACCCCTGGGAGAGGCCGGTTCCGGGTGACTCGGAGTGGACCACCACGAAGCCGCGCGGCACCCACGTCGACACGAGGGAATTCGAGATCGTGGGACGCCGGCCCTGGGGCGCGATCGCGGGCATCTCGCCCCGCGCGGGCGGCGTCTCGCCGATCTCGTGGCGGACGTTCCAGAAGTACTCCGACGCGGTCGAGCCGACCCCCGAGTAGTACGGCGACGACTCGTAGATCACGGGCAGCCGGAGGCCGTGGTCGTCCGTCTGGGCCGGTCGGGTGACGTCGACGTGCACGCGGTCGAGGCGACCGTCGCCGTCGGAGTCGAACGACGTCTCGACCCACAGGTCGTGCCGGATCCAGCCCGTGGGATCCGAGAACTCCGGAACGATCTGGGCCTGCCCGTCTGCGAAGACCGGCTCGGCCGGCGGGGAACCGCTCTCTGCGGCGGCGACCGCCGCGTCCGACGCCGGGGGCTGCACCTGCGCGGCGGTCTCCGAGCGCCCGCCGGCACACGCAGCCGCCGAGAGGGCGACGAGGGTCAGGAGCGGAGTCAGGGCCGGACGAGAAGGCATGGCGCTGCCGGGGAATGAGGGTCGGAAGCCGGCGCCATCGTATCAGCCGGCGCGCGGAAGCTCCACGGGTGCCTCGGTGCTACTCAGAGATCGAGCTCGTAGTTCAGCCCCGTGAACGTCAGGCGATGGTGCGGCGTCAGGCCGATCTCGTCGATGGCGGCCCGGTGCTCCGCCGTACCGTAGCCCGCGTTCCGGTCCCAGCCGTACCCCGGGTAGCGGGTGGCGAGGCGCTGCATGAGACGGTCCCGGACGACTTTGGCCACGATCGACGCGCAGCCGATGGAGTGGACGAGGGCGTCGCCGTCGACGACCGCGTCGTGCTCGCGTCCGAGCCACTTCACGGGCAGCCCGTCGACCACGACGTGGTCCGGCACCGGTGTCAGGCGGTCGAGCGCACGCTGCATGGCCACCGTCGTGGCGCGCAGGATGTTGCGCCGGTCGATCTCGCGCACCGAGGCGGCGCCGACCCCCACCGCGGCCGCCCGTGTCATGATCCGATCGAAGAGCTCGACCCGGGTCTCCGCGGTGAGCTGCTTGGAGTCGTCCGCGCCGTCGATGCACACGCCTTCGGGAAGGACGACCGCAGCCGCGACGACCGGGCCCGCCAGCGGACCGCGACCGGCTTCGTCCACCCCGGCCACGGAACGGCCGCGGCCCCAGAACCCGCGCTCGTACTCGAGCAGGTCCCGGGGCCGCGGGGCTCCGTCAGGTTCCGGCGACAAGGCCGGCTCCGGCTCAGCGCGCGGTGCGCTTCTCCGAGATGCGCGCGGACTTGCCGCGGCGGCCGCGCAGGTAGTAGAGCTTGGCGCGGCGAACGCGACCGCGGCGCACGACCTCGACGCCGGTCACGGTCGGGGCCTGGAGCGGGAAGATGCGCTCGACGCCGATCCCGCTGGAGATCTTCCGCACGGTGAAGGTCTCGTCGATGCCCCCGTGCTTGCGCGCGATGCACACCCCCTCGAACGCCTGGATGCGCTCCTTGGCGCCCTCGCGCACGAGGTAGAGGACACGGACGGTGTCGCCGGGCGCGAAGTCGGGGATATCGTCGCGCAGCTGCTCTTTCTCGATTTCCTTGATGATATCCGTCATGACGGGCTCCGGTGACGCCGAGGGCGCGTTCGGGGACAGACGCACAAGATAATGCCCGCCGTGATGGCGGTGAACCCCCGGATTCGGCTCCACGCCGGCCCCTCCGCGGCGCCGGGAGCACCCGCCCGGCGCACGTGGCGCCGGGACGTCCCGCCGACCACCTTGCCGGCGCCCTCCCCCCTTCCGCGAGGTCCGATGACGTCCCTCGAGCATCCGCCGACACCGGCACTCCCGACCCCCTCCGAAGCCCTCTCGCGCCGACCGCGCCGGGCGGCGCTGCCGGTCGCGGCGGGCATCGCGCTCGCCGGGCTCGTCGCCGTGGCCGGCTGCTCCGGCGGCGGGACGGACGACGAGGCGAACGGGGCGGCAGCCTCCGCCTCGGCGGACGCGGACCGACCCCGTGCCGAACGCCTCGAGCTGCTCCTCTCCGCGCTCGCGGCCGACTCGATGCTCGGCCGCGCCACCGGCACGCCCGGGAGCCGGATGGCCGCCGCCTTCCTGGCGTCCGAGCTCGAACGCTACGGCGTCGAGGCCGCCGGCTCCGACGGCTTCTTCCAGCCCGTTCCGCTCGCGCGCACGACCCGCGACGGCCCCGGTGGCCCCCGTCCGGGCCTGGTGCTGCCGTCCGACGAGGTCGACTTCGACACGATCCCCGCCGACAGGATCGTCGAAGGCGAGGTCAACGTCGTGGGCGTCATCCGTGGATCCGATCCCGCCGTTGCCGACGAGGCCGTCGTGATCGGGGCCCACTACGACCACGTCGGCGTCGGCGCGCCCGTGCCCGACGAGCACGGCGTGGCCGACTCGATCTACAACGGCGCGGACGACGACGGCTCCGGCACCGTCGCGATCCTGGAGATCGCGCGCGAGCTCGCCTCCGGTCCCGCCCCCCGCCGCACCGTGGTGGTCCTCCTCAGCACCGCCGAGGAGCAGGGCCTTCTCGGCACCTTCTGGTACATCCGCAACCCGGTCGTCCCGATCGAGCGGACGGTCGCCAACCTCCAGATCGAGATGATCGGCCGGCCGGACGACGCGGTCGGCGGCTTCGGCCGGGCGTGGCTGACCGGCTACGAGCGGACGACGATGGGCGACCAGCTCGCCGCGGCGGGCTCGCCCATCTCTCCGGACGCACGCCCGGAAATGCGCTTCTTCTTCCGGAGCGACAACGTCGCCTTCGCCATCGAGGGCATCCCCGCCCACACCCTCTCGTCGTACAACTTGCACGCCGACTACCACCAGCCGTCCGACGAGGTGGACAAGGTCGACTTCGAGCACATGGCCGCCGTCGTCGACGCGGCGGTGGAGGCGGTCCGGTACCTGGCGGACGGCCCGACCCCCGAGTGGAAGGAGGGTGGCCGCGAAGGGCTTCCCGGAGGGTAGCGCCGAAGGCGTCGGCCGGACGTCGCCCGAAACGATTCCAACTACCCAACAATGTTGGGTATCCAATCCTCCGTACCGACGCATCGACGGGAACGGAGGAGAGCCGTGTCGCCGAAGGGGAAGCACCTCGGGGAGTTCGAGCAGATGATCGTCGCCGCCGTGCTTCGGCTCGGCGACGGCGCGTACGGGGTCCCGATCATCGAGACGATCGAGGAGCTGACGGGAAGGGAGATCCGCAGCGGGGCCCTCTCGGTCACGCTCGACCGGATGGAGCGGAAAGGCCTGCTCCGCTCGCGTCTCGGAGACCCCAGCGACGGGCGGGGTGGCCGACCCCGCCGCTACGTCGAGGTGACCGCGGCCGGTCGCCGCGCCGCGGCGGAGTCCCGCGAGGCGATGCTGGCCCTCTGGGAGGGACTCGACGGAGCGTGGGAGCGATGAGCCGCCCGGCGCTTCCGCGCGTGGTCGTCGCGCTCGTCGAATGGCTCGTGCCCGATCCGGTGGCCCGCGAAGGCCTCCTCGGCGATCTGGCCGAGCGTCACGCGTACCCGGCCTCGCGAGGCGGGTGGGCTCGCGGCGCTGCCCTCGCCGCGGAGGTGGCATCTCTCGTCCCGACCTGGGCCGCGCGCCGCACGGCGACGCTCGTGGAGACGGCCCGTCAGGACCTCGGCTTCGCGCTTCGGAGCATGACGCGCCGGCCCGGCTTCTCGGCTCTGGTCGTGGCGACGCTCGCGCTCGGCATCGGCTCCAACACCGCGATCTTCTCCGTCGTCGACGGGCTCCTGCTCGAGCCGCTCCCCTTCCCCGAGGCCGAACGCCTCGTCGTCATCGACGAGCTGGAGGAGAGCGGCTTCACGGCGTCGGTCTCCTTCCCGAACTACCGGGACTGGAAAGAGCGAGCGCGCAGCTTCGAGCACTTCTCCATCTCGCTTCCCTCGTCCCGTCGCTTCGTCGCCGGCGGGAGCGCGACGATTCTCGAGGTCGCATGGGTGGCCGGGGGCTACTTCGAGACTCTGGGGGTCGAGCCGCTCCTGGGCCGATGGTTCGACGAGGCGGAGTCCGAGCCGGGCGGGGAGCGGCTCGTCGTGATCTCCCACGGGCTGTGGAGCGAGGCCTTCGGCGCCGATCCCGGCGTGCTGGGTCGCGCGATCGAGCTCGGTGACGACGCCTTCACGGTCGTCGGCGTGGCCCGACCCGACTTCGTCCTGGACCGCGAGGTGAGCGCCTTCCTGCCCCTCGGCGTCGTGCGCGACGTGCTTCCCTGGGACGACCGCCGGTCCAGCGTCGGCGCCGCCGTCGTGGCCCGAATCGCGCCCGATCGGAGCCTGGCTCAGGCCCGCGCCGAGCTGGCCGCGATCGGCGCTGCGATCGAGCAGGAGACGGGTGAGTCCACCGGGATCGGCCGCGCGACGCCGCTGCGCGAGCGCCTCGTCGGCGATACCGGACGACAGTCGCTCATCCTCCTGGCCGCGGTCGGGCTCGTCCTCCTCATCGCGTGCGTCAACGTGGCCAACCTCCTCTTCGTGGCGAGCGAGCGCCGCAAGGGCGAGATCGCGCTGCGCACCGCGCTCGGCGCCGGCGCCGGGCGGATCCATCGCCAACTTCTCACGGAGGCGCTCCTCGTCGGCGCGTTCGGCGGGCTGGCCGGGCTCGCGCTGGGATGGGCCGGCGTGCGCGGGCTCGTCGGCCTCGTCGGCGACGCCCTTCCGTACGGCTTCGCCGACCGCATCGGCGTCGACGGGCGCGTGATCGCCTTCACCTGCGTGATCGCCCTGGCCACGTCGATCCTGGCCGGCTTCCTCCCGGCCTTCCGAGCCGCCGGCACGGCGGTGGCGCATCGGCTGCGTGCCGCGGCGCCCGGCTCCGCCGGCTCCGGACGCGCGCGGGGCGTGCTCGTGGCCTCCGAGGTGGCGCTGTCGATGATCCTGCTCGTCGGCGCCGGCCTGCTCATTGCCACGCTGGGGAGGCTGCAGCGTGTGGAGAAGGGCTTCGACAGCGAGGGGATCCTCACGCTCCGGCTGCAGACACCCGACGACGTCGAGGAGTCCCGCGAGATGTGGGCGGACTTCCACGATCTCGTCCGCGAGCGCATCGGTGGCCTTCCCGGCGTCCGCTCCGTGGCGACGTCGAACCACTTCCCGCTGTCCGGGAACTCGTGGGAGATGCTGTACCGGGACGAGCAGACGCCGGCGGACGACCGCGGAGAATCGGTTCTGCTGACGATGGTCTCGCCCTCCTTCTTCGACACCTGGAGCGTCGGGCTCGTCGAGGGCCGTGGCTTCACGGACGCGGACCGCTGGGGCTCCGAGCTCGTGGCGATCGTCGACGAGACGCTCGCTGCCGCGCGCTGGCCGGGCGAGAGCCCGCTCGGGCGGCGCATCACGTTCGAGGCCGCGCGCGGCCCGGACGGCGAGGAGGTCGAGGTGTGGCGGACGGTCGTCGGCGTGGCCCGTCACGTGCGCCACTACGACCTCGCCACGACGTCGAGGATCGAGGTCTACACGCCGATAGCGCAGTCCCAGGCGTGGGGCTTCACGAGCTACCTCTCGGTCCGGGTCGACGAGCGGCCGGGCGAGCTGGCGGCGCCGATCCGGGCGCTCCTGAGCGAGCTCGAGCCGGACGCGACGCTGTACCGCGTGCGAACCGCCGAGAGCATCGTCGAGCAGGAGCTCGGCGTCCACCGCGCCATGCGCGAAGTGCTGGGCGTGATGGCCGCGCTGGCGCTCTTCCTGGGATGCGTCGGGATCTACTCGGTGGTGTCACACACGACGGCGCTCCGACTCCGCGAGCTCAGCCTCCGCATCGCGCTCGGAAGCGAGCCCGGTCGAGTCACCCGCCTCGTGCTTCGCGACGCCCTGGCGCCGATCGTGGCGGGGCTGGTCGTCGGCTCCGTGGGCGCGCTCGGGCTCGGGCGGCTCCTCCGCACGGTGCTGTACGAGGTCGGGCCGTCGGATCCGTCCGTCTTCGGCTCGTCGGCCGCGATCCTGCTCCTGGTGGCGGTCGCGTCCGCCTGGCTCCCGGCACGTCGCGCGGGCGGGGTGCCGCCGCAGCGGATCCTGAGAGGAGAGGAGGCGGTCGGGCGATCGCGCGACGGCTCGGACTTCGGCTCGTCCCGGCGCTCGGCTCCGGTCGCGCTTCAGCTCCGGTCGGGCCTCAGCTCCGGGCGGTCTTCAGCTCCGATCGGGCTTGAGCTCCGGGCGCCGGTCCCGGGTGAGTCGCTCGGCCTGCTCGCGACGCCACTCGGCGATGCGGGCGTGGTCGCCGGAGCGGAGGACGTCGGGCACCGCGTGCCCGCGGTACTCGGCCGGGCGGGTGTACGACGGTGCGGAGAGGAGGCCGTCGTCGTAGAAGGAGTCGTTCACCGCCGCGTCGTGGTCTCCCATGGCGCCGGGCAGGAGCCGCACGACGGCGTCGGTGACCGCGAGCGCGCCGATCTCGCCACCCGAGAGGACGAAGTCGCCGAGCGAGATCTCCTCTGTGGCCAGATGATCGGCCACCCGCTGGTCGACGTCCTTGTAGTGCCCGCACAGGAGCGTGAGCTCGGATGCGACCGCCAGCCGCACGGCGTCGTCGTGGCGGAACGGGCGTCCGCGGGCGGAGAGGAGCACGATCGGACCCTCGGGCGCGAGGTCGTCGACCGCCTCGAAGAACGGCTCGGGCTTCATGACCATCCCGGCGCCGCCCCCGTAGGGGACGTCGTCGACGGTCCGGTGGCGGTCGTGCGTGTACTCGCGCAGGTCGACGAGCCGGTACTCGACCAGGCCCGCTTCCGCGGCGCGCGCCGGAATCGACAGCCCGAGCGGGCCCTCGAAGAAGGAGGGGAAGATCGAGACGATGTTGATCCGCATCACCAGGGAAGCTCTGCACTGGTAGGGCGGGGCTCGTTACCCGCGCCATGGTACCAGATCGTAGGAGGCGCGACGAAGGCATAGCCGTAGCGGGCACCGCCGCCGAAGGCGGTGGTCCGAGGAGCGCCGACGACCGAGATGGTGCCATGCCGCGGGTAACCCACCACCGCCCAGGGCCTTGTGTCTGCTGAGTTGCGGGCGCAGGGGGGTCGCGGGCTCATACGTCGTCTCTCCTCCTCCCCGTAGC
>CALJLC010000360.1 GCA_937982605.1 uncultured Gemmatimonadales bacterium
CCACCGCGAGCCAGCGCCCCCGCAGCGCGAGCCATCCCAGCGCGGCGACGACGAGAGGCAGCCCGGCCGAGCGCGTGAAGAAGGCGAGGCCCGTGGCGAGCACGCCGAGCACCACCCAGCCCGCGCGCGAGTCCTCCTCGTCGGCCACGTCGAAGGCCCAGAGCGCCAGCATCGTGAACGCCACGAAGAGCGGGTCCGACAGGATCCACTGGCTGTAGTAGACGAAGCCCGCCGACACGACCACCAGGAGCGCGACCGCGAAGCTCTCGATCGAGGTCAGCCGGCGCTTCGCCCACAGGAAGGTGAGAGCCGCGGTGAGGACCGTGGGAATCGCCGCGGAGAGCTTGAGCGCCGCCCACGTCCGCGCGCCCAGCGCCATGAGGACCGCCAGGAAGGCCGGAAAGACGGGTGGGTACTTCGTGTGCGGCAGGCGCGCCGGGTCGAAGACGTCGGTGTAGCCCTGGCCGGTCAGGAGCCCGTGCGCGAGCGCCACGTACCCGGAGTTGTCGCCTCCGGCGTGCGGCGTCGGGTTGAAGCTCGTCCACACGACGACGAGCGCGGCGACGGCCACGAGGACGAGAAGGGTCCGATCGCGGTTCTCGGGAATCACTCCCGTGGCGCTCCCACCACCTCGGCCACGAGCCCGCCCGCCTCCTCGAGCCGTCGCCGGGCTTCCTCCGCGTCGACACCGAGGCGCCCCATGACCAGCGCGGTCTTCACGTGTCCGCCGGATTCGTCCAGCAGCCGGGTGGCCTCCGCCCGCTCCACGCCCAGCATCGTCTCGAGGATGCGCTCGCCCCGGTCCTGGAGCTTCTGACAGGTCACCTGGAGGTCGACCATCAGGTTCCCCCAGACCTTGCCCATCCGGACCATCGCGCCGGTCGTGATCGTGTTGAGCACGAGTTTCGTGGCGGTTCCGGCCTTCATGCGGGTCGAGCCGGTGATGACCTCGGGCCCCACGAGCGGAGCGATCACCACGTCGACCTTCGCCACGAGCTCCGCCGACGGCGGCGTGCACAGGAGGAAGCCCGTGCGCGCGCCTCGCTCGCGGGCCCGCTCCACGGCGCCGTGGACGTACGGCGTGGTCCCCGACGTCGCGATCCCCAGGACGAAGTCCCGCTCGTCCACCTCGCGCTCGTCGATGGCGGCCGCGCCGTCCTCGG
Source organism: uncultured Gemmatimonadales bacterium (assembly GCA_937982605.1). Lineage (GTDB taxonomy): Bacteria > Gemmatimonadota > Gemmatimonadetes > Longimicrobiales > Gaopeijiaceae > UBA2589. Next base: position 1,164 of record CALJLC010000360.1, read on the forward strand.
GGTGATCCTCGGCACCCTCCTGAGCCCGGACGAGCGCCTCGTACCCTCCCGCGATGATGCCCTGGACCATGCGCGGGTCGGTGCCGTAGGTGGGTGGCATCTCGGCGGCGTCCAGGACACCGAGCCGGCCGGAGGTACCGGCGCCCACGTAGACGAGCCGGCCTCCCGCGCGAAACGCCGCCTCGGCCATGTCGAGCGCCCGTGCGATCGCCTCGCGCTCGCGGCCCACCGCCTCGGCCACGCCCCGATCCTCGGCGTTGATGAGATCGACGATCCCGAGCGGGTCGAGTCGGTCGATGCCGTCGGACGCCGGGTTTCGCTGTTCGGTGAGGCGGCTGTCGCGCATGGATGCTTGTGAGGGGCCCGCGGCGCCCTGATCTTCTGCGGCGCCCGAAGCTATGCGAAGCCGCTCGACGGCGGCAACGCGTGATACCCCAACGGTCCGACGTCGATGCGCTCCACGCAGCCCTCCGCCCCGCGCCCGTCCTCCCCCGTCCTCCTCGCGGCCCTGCTGGCGCTCTCGGCGTGCGCGCCGCAGGCGCCGGCGGAAGAGGGCCCGAACTTCCCGGCCACGTGGCGCTACACGGCGGACGCGGAGCCGGTCACCGCGCAGAACGGGATGGTCGTCACCACGGACGAGTACGCGACGCGGGTGGGCGTCGAGGTGCTGCGGGCCGGAGGAAACGCGGTCGACGCCGCCATCGCGGTGCAGTTCGCGCTGGCCGTCGTGAACCCGGAGGCGGGCAACATCGGCGGGGGTGGCTTCATGGTCGCGCGGATGGCCGATGGCTCGGCGGCTGCCCTCGACTTCCGTGAGAAGGCTCCGCTCGCCGCGACCCGCGACATGTTCCTCGACGCCGACGGCAACCTCACGGACAAGTCGGTGGTGGGGCATCTGGCGTCCGGCGTCCCGGGGACGGTGTCCGGAATGTGGGCGGCGCACGAGCGCTTCGGGACGGTCGAGTGGGCCGAGCTCGTCGAGCCGTCGGTGGCCCTCGCCGAGGGCTTCGAGGTGAAGGAGCGGTTCCTGGGATCGCTCGGGAGCTCGATGGTCGAGGCGCTCTCCGCCTATCCGGCGTCGGCCTCCCAGTTCCTGCCGCGCGACGGCGCTCCTCCGGTCGTGGGCGACACGCTGCGCCAGGCGGACCTCGCCGCGACCCTCCGACGCATCCGCGACGCGGGCCCCGACGGCTTCTACTCCGGCGAGACCGCCGACCTGATCGTGGCGGAGATGGAGCGCGGGGGCGGCATCATCACGCACGAGGACCTGCGGGCGTACCGCGCCGCCTGGCGCGACCCGATCACCTTCACCTACCGCGGCCACACGGTGATCTCGATGCCCCCGTCGTCGTCGGGGGGCGCCACCATGGCCGAGATGGCGAACATCCTCGAGCGCTACGACCTGGGCGCCATGACGTACCACGGGCCGGAGATGATCCACCTCTTCGCCGAGGCCTCCAAGCGGGCCTACGCCGACCGCAATCACTACCTGGCCGACCCGGACTTCGTCGACATGCCGCTGGCGCGCATGACGTCCACGGCGTACGCCGCGGAGCGGGCGGCGACGATCGACCCGTCGGCGGCGACGCCGTCCCTGGACGTCGGGCCCGGGATGGAAGCCGGACCCCCCGAGGGCGAGAACACCACGCACTTCTCGATCGTCGACGCCGAGGGCAACGCCGTGGCGATCACCACGACGATCAACTCGTGGTACGGGAGCAAAGTCACGGTCACCGGGGCCGGCTTCGTCCTCAACAACGAGATGGACGACTTCGCGGCGAAGCCCGGCACGCCGAACCAGTTCGGACTCGTGCAAGGCGAGAACAACGCGGTCGGTCCGGGCAAACGGATGCTCTCCGCCATGACCCCGACGATCGTCGTCGGCCCGGACGGGGGGCTCCGCATGGTCACCGGGACGCCCGGCGGCTCGACGATCATCACGACCGTCTTCCAGACGATCTCGAACGTCCTGGACTACGGGATGAACGTGGTCGAGGCCGTCGAGGCGCCGCGGATTCACCACCAGCACCTGCCGGACCAGATCTACTTCGAGGCGGGCGGGCTCGAGCTGTCGACCGTGGAAGCCCTCGAGGCGCTCGGCCACCGCGTCATCGAGCGGGGCGACATCTCGGGCGACGTGCAGGCGATCCTGGTCGGGCACGGGATGATCACCGGGTGGTCCGACCCCCGCCGCGGAGGCGTGGCGCTGGGCTACTGAACGGGCGGGCCGAACCGGTCGGACCGGATTCGTGTAGCTTCCCCCGATGCACGAGCTCCGGTCGCTCCTCCCCTATTTCCGCCCCTACCGGGGCGCGGTCGTGGCGGGGATGGTGTGCGTGGTCTTCGCGAACGCCTTCCAGATCGCCGGCCCGTGGTTCATGAAGCTGGCCATCGACGGCCTCGAGGACCCCGAGGTCACGATGGGCCGCATCACCTTCTACGCGGTGATGATCGTGGCGGTGGCGCTCGTGGGCGGCGCCTTCCGCTACGGCATGCGTGAGCTCCTGAACGGCGTGAGCCGGCGCATCGAGGCCGACCTCCGCAACGACTTCTTCCGCCACCTGCTCCGGCTGGGCGCCACCTTCTACGGCTCGACCCGCACCGGCGACCTCATGAGCCGGGCCACCAACGACACGCTGGCGGTCCGCATGGCCGCCGGTCCGGCCATCATGTACACGGTCAACACGGTGGCGAGCTTCCTCTTCGCGCTCGCCTTCATGCTCTGGATCAGCCCGCGGCTCACGCTCTTCGCGATGGTCCCGATGATCGCGCTGCCCGCGATGGTGCTCTTCTTCGGACGGATCATCCACCGACGATTCGAGGAGATCCAGGAGCAGTTCTCCAGCCTTTCGACGTTCGTCCAGGAGAACCTCACCGGAGTGCGGCTGGTACGGGCCTACCTGCAGGAGGAGGAGCAGCGGCGGCAGTTCGACGGCTTCAACGCCGACTACCGGGCCCGCAACATGAAGCTGGTGCTCACCGCCGGGGCGTTCCACCCGCTCATGGGGCTGATCGCCGGCGGGGCGATGATCCTCGTGACGGGGCTCGGGGCGCTCGAAGTGATGGCCGACCGGATCTCGCTCGGCGACTTCGTCGCCTTCGGCTTCTACCTGACGCTCCTCGTCTGGCCGATGATCGCGCTCGGCTGGGTCGTGAACCTCTACCAGCGTGGAGCCGCGTCGATGGGTCGGCTCAACCGCATCTTCGAGACCGAGCCGGCCGTGAAGGTGCCCGCCCGCGCCCGTTCGCTCGAGGGCGCGCGGGGAACCGTCGAGTTCCGCCGGGTGAGCTTCCGCTACCCCGGAACCGATCGCCTCGTGCTCGAGGACGTCTCCTTCACCGCCCAGGGCGGGGACACCGTGGCCATCGTGGGGCCGACCGGCGCGGGCAAGACCACGGTGGTGGCGCTCCTGGCGCGGCTCTACGACCCCACCTCCGGCCAGATCCTGCTCGACGGCGTCCCGCTCACCGAGCTCGACCCGGGTGAGCTCCGCACGCGCATCGGGATGGTTCCCCAGGACGCGTTCCTCTTCTCCGACACGATCGGGGGCAACATCGGGCTCGGGCTGGCCGACCCCGGGGAGGCCGAGACGGTGGAGGACGCCGTGCGCCGCGCCGCGGAGGTGGCGCAGCTCCATGGCCAGATCGTCGACTTCCCCAAGGCGTACGAGACGATGCTCGGTGAGCGGGGCATCAATCTCTCGGGCGGGCAGAAGCAGCGGGCCACGCTCGCGCGCGCGCTCGCCCGCGACCCGCTGATCCTCGTGCTCGACGATGCCCTCAGCGCGGTCGACACCCACACGGAGGCGGCGATCCTCGATGACCTGCGCCACGTGACGGGGACCCGCACGAGCTTCATCATCAGCCACCGCGTGAGCGCGGTCATGGACGCCGACATGGTGGTCGTGCTCGACGGCGGACGGGTCGTCGAGCAGGGGACGCACGGCGCGCTCATCGAGCTGGACGGTACGTACGCCCGCCTGCTGCGCCGTCAGCTCCTCGAGCAGGACATCGAGGCCGAGGGCCTCGCGGCCGCGTCGGCCGACTGAGGGACGCCCCCGGAGGCGCGACCGGCTAGATCCGCTCCAGGATGAAGTCCGGGGTGAAGCGGGTCAGCCAGGCCGCCAGCACCGTGAACTGTCCGGTGATCAGCAGGATGCCCAGAAGCACCAGGAGCACGCCGGAGGCTTTCTCGACGACGGGGATCCAGCGCCGGAAGCGCTGGAAGGTCTGGAGGAACCAGTCGAGCGCGAGCGACGCGATCAGGAAGGGCACCGCCAGACCGAGCGAGTAGACCGACAGCAGGCCGACGCCGGCCCACATCGTCTCCTGCGTCATCCCGTACGTGAGGATCGCGCCGAGAATGGGACCGATGCACGGGGTCCAGCCCGCTCCGAAGGCGACGCCGACCCCGAGCGTTCCCAGGTATCCCGCCGGCTTGTCGGCCAGGTGCACCCTCTTCTCGCGCATGAGCGGCGTGAGTCGGAAGACCCCCGCCAGGTGGAGCCCGAGCACGATGATGATCAGACCGCCGATCCGGGCGATCCACACTTCGTAGAGGCGCAGGAACTGGCCGAGGAAGGAGGCCGACGCGCCGAGCAGGATGAAGATGAGGCTGAAGCCCGTCACGAAAAGGAGCGAATGGACGAAGGTGGCGCGGCGATTCACGCCCTCCTGGAGGTCCTCGAGGCTCATCCCCGTCACGAAGGTCAGGTAGCTCGGCACGAGCGGCAGCACGCACGGCGACAGGAAGGAGAAGATCCCCGCCGTGAAGGCGATCATGATCCCGACTTC
>CALJLC010000361.1 GCA_937982605.1 uncultured Gemmatimonadales bacterium
CCACGAGATCTTCCCGGCGATGCTCCTTTCGACGCTCGCCTACGTCGGCGGGTCCCTGGCGGGCGCCGACACCGCCGACGCGCGGGTGCGCGCGCTCCTCGACGGCGCCGCCCCGACGGACGCGCCGACGGCCGAGGAAGCGGAGGCCGAAGTCGGAGTCTGACGTGAGCACGCTCGTCCTCGCTCGCACTCAGGCCTCGATCATGGAGTCGCTCCGGCGCCTCGGCGGCCGGGCGACCGTCGGCGACGTGGTGGCCGACGCCGGGCTCCCGGCGGACGACGTCCGGGCGGGGCTGAAGGCTCTCCTGGAGAGTCATCGCGGGCACCTCGACGTCGCCGACTCCGGCGAGCTCATCTACGACTTCGACCCGCGCCTGATCGAGCGCGACCACGAGCCGCTCCTCGCGCGTCTGTCCCGCTCGGCGGGCCGCGCGCTGCGGGCCGGATTCAAGGCGTGGATCGTCGGCATGCTCGTCGTCTACTTCGTCGTCTTCGTGGCGCTGGTGATCGCGGCGCTGGTGGCGGGGCAGCGTGGCAGCGACTCGCGCGGCGGCTGGGGCGGCGGCCGGCATCGCGGCGGGTTCCACTTCGACCCGCTCCTCTGGTACTGGATCTGGAGCCCCCGCTGGTACCTGGGGAGACCGTACTACGGCCACCGCTGGGAACGGACGCTACCGAAGGGCGATCGGGTCCCGCTCTACAAGAAGGTCTTCGCCTTCGTCTTCGGACCGGACCGGCCCAGGCCCACGCGCCGGCAGCTCGACCGCGGCACGCTCCGGCTGATCCGGGCCCGCTCCGGCGTGCTCACCACGGCCGAGCTCATGGAGCACACGGGGGCCGGGTACGCCGACGCCGAGGAGGAGATGGGCCGGCTGGTCGGGGCGTACGACGGCGAGGCGGTCCCCTCCCCCGACGGGCACGTGGTGTACGCCTTTCCCGGCCTCATGGCCACGGTCGGGGAGGGGCGCGCGCCCCGGGAGCCGAAGCCGGCCTGGCTGCGACTCGAGCCCCGGCGGGAGCTGACGGGGAACACGGCGGGGTCCAACGCGCTCATCGCGGGCATGAACGCCTTCACCCTCCTCGCCTCGGCGACGGCACCCTGGTTCATCTTCCCGCGGCTCGGCCTGGGCGGTCCGGCCGCCTTCATCGGCCTGGTCCTGGTGCCGCTCGTCTTCAGCGTCCTCTTCTTCTCGGCCCCGCTCGTCCGGATGGCGGGCCTGGCCGTCGAGAACGGGCGGCGGGAGCGGCGCAACGTCCGCCGGCTCGTCCTCGGCCTCGTGTACGGCCGCGCCCTGGACGGCGCCACGATCTCGGAGCCCGACGCGTGGAGCTTCGTCCGGGAGCGGCTGGGGCCGGACGGCGCCACGGAGAAGGAGGCACGCGACGTCCTGCGGGAGCTCGCGGCGGAGCTGGGCGCAGATGTCACGGTGGACGACGACGGGACGACCCGCTACGCGTTCCCGGAAGTCCGCGGGCAGTACGCCGCGGCCGAGTCGATGCGGAGTCGGTTTAGCCTCGGGGAGCGGTCGCTGGGAGACGTCGTCTATTCGACCGCGGACGATCCGGCCGAGGCGGGCACGCGCGAGCTGGAGCTCTTCGACCGGGAGCTTCTGGGTGACGGTGCCCGACTGGCCCGGTACCTGCCGGTGGTCGACCGGATCGACTACGAGGACGACTTCGAGCTGGTGGCCTTCGACGACGAGCTGGCTCGCGGTCGGTGAGCCCGAGTCCGGGCCCGCGGCGCCACCGACGCGGCCTCCCCCCGCAGGGCGCCGTGGTGCTGGTGCGGGGTCCCCTCGTAGAATGATGGACGTCGAGACCCGCGCGGCCCGGATGCGCGGGTGCCAACCCGGAGGAGAGGTACGCATGAGGCTGACCGTGGGCGTTGCCGTGCTGGCGGCTGGACTGGTCGCGGGTGGTTGTTCGAGCTCGGCCGGGGAAGCGGTCAGCCCCTTCGACGGACCCACGGGCGGGGACCGTGCCCAGCGCGTGCGGGTCGAGATCCAGAACCTGAGCTTCAACGACATCACGGTGTACGCCGTCCGGTCGAGCGGGCAGCGTCAGCGCATCGCCCGCGTGACCGGCAAGACCGACGAGATGGTCACCGTGAACTGGAACGTCGCGATCCCGATCAGCTTCTACGTCGAACAAGTCTCGGGAACGTCGTGTAGGACGGGACAGGTCGGTGTGGAGCCCGGGGCCCGCGTGTGGCTCACGGTGCCGAGCACCATGGGTCAACCGTGCAGGGCAGGTCGAAGATGAGGACGAAGGTCGGGCGCGGGACGATGGGGATGGCGCTGCTCGTGGCGCTCGCCGGGTGTGCGACGGGCTCCGGGACGCCGGCGCCGGGCGTGTTCGTGGAGAGCCGTCCGTCGACCGTCCGCATCGAGGTGCAGAACCTCAACTTCCAGGACGCGCGGCTGTACACGTACCGCCGCGGCGCCCGCGCCTTCCTGGGGGTCGTCGCCGGCAAGCGGGACCAGAGCTTCGTGATCGACTGGGACGTCCCTCAGCCGATGTACGTCGAGATCGACATGCTCGCGGGACCGCGCTGCTACACGGAGGAGCTCCAGGTCGACCCCGGAGACGTCCTCGAGCTGCAGATCGCTTCGGTCTTCTCCTCGACGTCGGCGTGCCGCTGACGCGAGCGCCCGCTACGCCGGACCCGGGCTGAAGGCAGGGCCCGCGGACGGGAGGCTCGCTTCGCCGATGGTCGGCTCCGCGCTCGTACCGGCGCTCAGTCGTACAGCAGGTAGGGCCGGATCGAGGACTCGAAGTCGCGGATCTCCGCGTCGACCCCCTCGAGGATCTCGTCCACGGCGGCGCCGGAGTCGATCCCACGCCTCAGGCCGTCGTGCCCCCACAGGATGTCGATCGGCATGAGCCGCTCCTCGTACTCGTACGGAGGGGGTCGCCAGTCGAAGGCCCGGGGCGCGACGCTCCGGCACGCCGCCAGGAGCGCCACCGTGGTGCGCACCGAGCGAACGGCGGAGGGATCGATCACGTGGAGCTGCCCGCCCCCGCACACCGCGCCCGCGTGCTTCTGGAACGTCGGCTCGAACCAGCACGGCCGGAGCACCAGGCCCGGGCCGAGCTCGTCGCGGAGCGCTTCGTGCACGGCCTGCGGATCGAGGTAGGGCGCGCCGAAGAGCTCGAAGGGGTGCGTCGTGCCACGCCCCTCCGAGAGGTTGGTGCCCTCGACGAGGACCATGCCGGGGTAGACGTCGCACGACCGTGGCGTGGGCAGGTTCGGGCTCGGGGTCACCCACGGCAGACCGGTGTCGTCCCAGAGCATGGAGCGTGTCCACCCCTCGCACGGCACGACCTCGAGGTCGCAGCCGATGCCGCGCTCGGCGTTGAGCCACCGCGCCAGCTCACCGCACGTCATGCCGTGCCGGAGCGGGATCGGATGGAGCCCGACGAACGAGGCGTACTCCTCCCGGAGCACCGGGCCCTCCCGCACGACACCGCCGATCGGGTTGGGTCGGTCGAGCACCACGAAGGGGATCCCGGCCTCCGCGCACGCCTCCATCGTGAGCGCCATCGTCCAGACGAAGGTGTAGACGCGAACCCCGACGTCCTGGAGATCGAAGAGGACTCCCTCGAGCCCGGCCAGCATCTCCCGCGTCGGCTTGCGCACCTCGCTGTAGAGCGAGTGCACGCGGAGGCAGGTGACCGGATCGGTGTAGTGGTCCGACTCGATCATGTTGTCCTGCTTCTCTCCCCGGGCCCCGTGCTGCGGCCCGAAGAGCGCCTCGATCCGGAAGCCCGCGTCGAGGAGCACGTCGGCCGAGAAGCGGAGGTCCGACGTCACGGAGGCCGGGTGCAGCACCAGGCCGAGCGGCCGGTCACGGAAGGCCGCGAGCTCCCCGGCCGCGCGTTCGAGGCCCGTACGAACCCGGGGCGGGCCCGCGCCGTTCATCGCCGCGTCACGCGTACGGGCACCGCGGACGTTCCCCCGTCCACGGTCAGGACCGCCGAGTAGTCACCCGGCTCCACGAAGTTTCGGCTCCGGAAGCCGCCTCCCCCTCCCCCGTCGCCTCCGTCGCGCACCAGCTCCCACTCGACCTGATGGAGACCCGCCTCGTGCGGTGCGGACAGGGTCGTGACCAGCTCACCGGCGCCGTCGCGGATCTCGAGCCGCACGTCGTCCGCGTCCTCGCCCAGCCAGTAGTGGACCCACGCGGTGACCGGCCGCTGGCCGAAGCCGCCGCGACCGCGCACGGGGAGCTCGCCGTCCTCGGCGGCGAACAGATGCGCCGCCCGCGCCATCACGACCGGGGTGAGCTGCTGGAGCTGACGCACGTCGAAGGCGAGCATCCCCTGACCGTGCGTCGCCGCCACCATGAGGTCCTCGGTCGGGTGGATCACGAGGTCGTGCACGAAGGTGCTCGGCATCCCGTTCGCCACCGCCTGCCAGCTCTCGCCCCGGTCGAGGGAGACGTAGACGCCCACGTCGGTGCCGAGGTAGAGGAGATTCGGGTTCTTCGGGTCCTCCCGGATGATGTTGACCGGCCCGAAGGGCACGTTGTCCGCGAGGCTCTCCCACGTCCGACCGTAATCGGTCGAGCGCCACACGTACGCGGCGAAGTCGTCGCTGCGGCGCCCGTTCTGCGTCACGTAGACCGTGGACTCGTCGTACGCCGACGCCACGATCTCCGAGGTGAAGCGCTCCGGGTGCATCCCTTCGGTGATCTCCTCCCACTCCGACTGGGGCCCGCGGAGCACCCACACGTGCCCGTCGTCGGTGCCCGCGTAGAGAAGGCCGGGCGTGATCGGAGACTCGGCCAGCGCGGTGATCGTCTGATACTGGATGTCGCCGAGCTGCGCGGGATCGTTCGAGCTGAGGTCGGGCGAGATGCGGGTCCACGTGTCGCCGCGGTCGGTGGAGCGGAAGACGTAGTTCATCCCGTGATAGATCACGTTCCCGTCGTGCGGCGACAGGATGAAATGCGCCAGCCACTGCCCGCGCAGCGGCGCGGCGCCCTCCTCGACGGTCGGCACGATCGAGACCGATTCGCCGGTCTCGAGGTCCGTCCGCGAGATCGAGCCGTAGAAGCCCGCCGAGTAGACGATGTCCGGATCGAGCGGGTCGATGGCGTGGTGGCTGCCCTCCCCGCCCGGTGCGTTCTGCCACTCGACCATGGGGATCGCGTGGCGCCCCTGGCTGAGGTCGACGACGGCCGAGTACGACCCGTGGTCCTGCACGGACCCGTAGACGCGGAACGGGTCGCCCAGGTCGTGGTTCACGTTGAAGAACGTCACGATCGGGATGTCGACGAAGAACCTCCAGTTCTCACCGCGGTCGTACGAGACGTAGGCGCCCCCGTCGTTGTTGTTGACGAGGTAGTCCGGGTTCTGCGGGTCGATCCAGAGGCCGTGGTGGTCCACGTGCATGCCGGTGAGTCGGCGGAACGTCCGTCCGGAATCCTCGGAGACGTGGAGCTGGACACCCATCACGTAGATCCGGTCCGGGTTCGTCGGGTCGACGCGCATCTGGCCGAAGACCCAGCCGTAGGTGCCGCCGAGGCTCTCCATGTACGAGCCGTGCTCGCTCGTCTGGGTCCAGGAGTCGCCCCCGTCGTCCGAGCGGAAGACCGTGGCGCCACGGATCACACCGCCGCGCGGTCGTCCGTAGGCGTCGGTGGCTCCTTCGGGGGCCTCGCGCGCGATCTCGTAGTTGTCGACGAAGGCGTAGACCGTCTCCGGCTGCGAGCGCGCGATGTCGAGTCCGATACGTCCTCGGTATCGAGCCTCCGGGAGACCGTCGTTGATGGGCGTCCACGAGTCGCCGCCGTCCGTCGTCTTCCAGACGCCGGAGCCCGTGAAGTAGTCGGTCGAGCCGGTGAAGGCGGGCTCGTTGCGCGGATCGTTGAACTTCGCACGCCGCCTCTGCCATGTCGCCGCGTAGAGCGTGCGCGGATCGTCGGGGTGGATCACGAGGTCGATGCCGCCCGTCA
>CALJLC010000362.1 GCA_937982605.1 uncultured Gemmatimonadales bacterium
ATTCGGGCGAGGGGAGCGCAGGCCTTGGCCATGGTATTCCGGGGCTCGGGCGCGGGAGCCGTCCGACCTTCGTCGGGCGACCCGCACACCTGGAGTTCGGTACCAGAGCGAAAACGACGGGCGCGGCCCGCCACCCGGGGTGGGCCGGCCGGAGTCGGAGGGAAGACCGCAGGGGCTCGGTCAGACTGCCGACGAGCCGTGCGCGAGCCCCGAAGCGTTCCGGGAGAGCGCTACGCGGGCGCCGCGAAGCGCCCCGCCACCCGCTGCACGTATGCCTCGGCGTCCGGCCCCGCCTCGGCGAGCATCGTCGAGATCCACGCCTCCCGTTCGGCCCAGATGATCTCGAGGTCCCAGACGCAGATCGACTCGCCCGACTCGGCGGCACGCCACGGCTCGTCACGGGCGCGCCGGATGCGCACGGTCAGCGGCAGCTCGTTCTCGTGGTTCCACCAGGCGAGCACGCCATAGTCCCCGGTGCGCCCCTGGTGCGCGATCCAGAAGCCCAGCCCCGGACGGCCCGCCGACGCGTCCGGGGCGGGGACCTCGCCGATGGCCTGCTCGAGCGCCTCGTCGAAGGCCGCGCGGTCGAGCGGCTCCGCGCCGTAGCGCACGCTGTACGTCTTCAGCGACCAGCCGCCGAGGGTGCGGACGCCTTCGAATCGGATGTCGCGATCGCGGTAGGGCTCCATGCTGCGATGATGTCGTCGGCGGGCTCCATCCGAAAGGCGGGCCGTCGGGCACCGGTCCCCCCGTCGGTAGTTGTATAGACAAGTTCTCGCCTCCGACCTATGATCGCCGCGTCGGAGGCGGCATTCGGGGAGGGGGCATGATCGGGATCGGAGTGCGGATGGCCGTGCGCAGGATCGTACGGGACCGTCGTGCGGTGGGGTTGCTCGCGGCGGGCCTGGCGTGCGGGCTGAGCGTGCTGACGCTCGCGGCGGCCTTCGCGTGGACGGTGCTCATGCAGCCGTTTCCCTTTCCCGACGCCGACCGGATCGTGCGGGTCTTCGAGACGGTGCGCCGGGACCCCGACGATCTCGTCGTCTCGTCGGTGCCGATCTTCGAGGCGCTGGAGGAAGAGGGCGTGCTCGAGGACCTCTCGCTCCTGCGCCCGTTCGAGAGCGCAGTGCTCACGACGGACGGTTCCGCGGTGCAGCTCGGTGTGAGCTTCGTGGTGGGTCGCGACTGCGACCTGCTCGGCGCGACGCCGGTGGCCGGCCGACTTCCGTCGGCCGACGAGCTCGCCGGGCGGGCCAACCCGAACGTGGTCCTCCTGGAGCACGGATTCTGGCTGCGCGACTTCGGGGGCGACCCGTCGGTCGTCGGCCGCTCCGTGGACATCGCGGGCACCGCGCACGAGATCGTCGGCGTGGCGGCCCCCTCGGTCGTCGACATCTCCTCGGCCTTCGTGGAGGTGGATGCCTGGCTGCCCGCCGGGTCCGCCGCGCGCCCGTATCCCGACGACTTCCGGAGCCGCCCGGACGCCCGCTACTTCCACATCTACGGGCGGCTGCGCGGAGACGCCGGCCTGGCGTCCGCGAACGAGACCCTGGATGCGCTGAGCCGCCGTCTGGCCGCGGTGCACGTGGAGAGCCACGGCGAGTCGGGGCTCGTGGGCATGCCGCTGCGCGAGCGCTTCCTGGGCGACGTGAAGCAGCCGGCGATCCTCGTCCTGTCCGGGGCCGCGTTTCTGCTCCTCGTCGCCTGGATCAACGCCCTCTCCCTCACCGCGAGCCGCGCATCCCGCATCGCGCCGCAGATGTGGATCCAGCTCGCCGTGGGAGGGACGCGTCGCGACGTGCTTCGGGGTGGGCTCGTCGAGTACGGCCTCGTGCTCGGCGTCGTGGGAATCGGCACGATCGTCCTCTCCCGGTTCGGGCTCTCCGTGCTGGAGCGCACCGCGGTGCTCATCCTGCCCGCCTTCATGACGGTCCGGCTTCCCCCGGCGTGGCCGGTCGTCGTCGGCCTGACGGGCGTGGCCGTCCTCGGCACACTCGTGGCGGGTCCGGGGGGCTCCGCGCTGGCCAGGGTGTCCGGGGCCGGACGCGCCGGCTCCGGCAGGGGAACCGCCGCGTCGCTCGGCCTCGGAGTCCAGGTCGGGGTGGCGACGTCGCTCGCGCTGGGCGCCGTCGTGCTGGGCCTCAGCGTGCGCCACCTCGGCACCCTCGAGCGTGGCTACGAGCCTCGAGGCGTGCCGTACTACCAGACGGACCTCGGCGCCGAGGCCTATCCGGGCTCCGGGGAGGTGTGGACCGTGGCTCGGGGGATCGACGAGCAGCTCGCGGACGCCGTCCCGGAGGTGACCGCGGCCTCCGTCTGGTCCCCGGCGATCCCGGGCTGGTCCGGCAATCGCACCGGCCTCGTACCCGAAGGGGGGACCGCCGCCAGCCTGGCCGAGTCCGTGATCGCGCGCTACCACAGCGTCGGCGCCGGCGCGCTCGACCTCCTCCGCATCGAGGTGGTTCGCGGCCGCGGCATCGAGCCGTCCGACGGGAGCGGGGCGACCCCGGTGGCGGTCGTGTCGGAGACGGCGGCGCAGCTCCTGTGGCCCGGACTCGACCCGATGGGGCGGCGCTTCCGACGCTTCCAGCCCCCCGAGCCCGGGGAACCGGTATGGTTCGAGGTCGTGGGCGTGACGCGCGACGCGCCCCACTCGGGGCGCAACTCGGGGAACGGAGTCAAGGGCGACATCTACTTACCGTACCTGCAGGTGTAGCGGCGCACCAGGGCCATCACCATGCTCCTGGCCCACGACCCGGAGGGCCCGCCGAGCGCGGCCGCCGTCCACTCCGGGCTGCAGCGGCTCGGGCTCTCCTTCCCGCGGCCCCGGCTCCAGCCGCTGATCGAAACGGTGAGCGCGGAAGAGGGCGTGCACCGGGCGGCCGCGACCTCCGTCTCCGCGCTCGCCGCGGCCGCGCTCTTCCTGGCGCTGCTCGGCGTCTACGGCGTGATGGCGACCCGCGCCGAGCGTGACCGGCGCGACGTCGGGATCCGCCGGGCGCTCGGCGCCGGCGACTGGTCCGTGGTCGTGGCCACCGGACGCGCCGTCGCGCTGCCCGTGGTCGTCGGCGTGGGTGCGGGGATGGTCGGAGCGTTCGCGGTCGACGCGCTCGTCGGCTCGCTCGTCGTGGGAACGACCGCGACGGATCCGCGGCTGCTCGTGGCGCTTGCGGCGGCGGTGGCGGCGTCGGCCTCGCTCGCCGCCCTGCCGCCCCTGCTCCGCGCGGTGCGGGACGACCCCGTGGCCGCGCTCCGGGACGGATGAGCCGCCCGACTCGACCCGCGTCGGGGGATAAAGTCGGCGTCCCGCGTCGTCGAACGCCCGAATCGACGGAAGTCCGGGAGGGAGGGTCGGCATGGAAAGGAAGACACGCTCCTAGCTGGCGACCGCGGTCGGCGTCGG
>CALJLC010000363.1 GCA_937982605.1 uncultured Gemmatimonadales bacterium
GCCTCCTTCACGGGAAGGTGGCGCTACCGGTCGAGGCGGGCGCGCAGGGACTCGCCAGCCACGTAGGGTATCACGTAGTAGAGCAGCCCGTCGGCCTCGCCCGAGTCCAGGAGCGGAAGGACGTGCGGGTGCTGGAGCTTCGCCGTGGTGCGGATCTCACCGAGGAAGCGCTCCCGCCCCAGCACGGCGGCCAGCTCCGGGTGCAGCACCTTGATGGCGACCTGGCGCTGGTGCCGGGCGTCCTCCGCCACGTACACGACGGCCATCCCGCCGCGCCCGACCTCCCGCTCCACCGTGTACCGGTCGGCGAGCACCTCGCGGATGCGTTGGAAGGTGTCCCCCACGTCGCTTCTCTCCGGCGCATGGCCCGGACGGCCGTCGACCCGGCTGGCCGCTCGGGAGCAACCGTGCCGCCCGACGTGCGTCGCCGCAACCGCGCCACCCTCGAAGACCGCGTCGCCGACCGCACCCGATACCCGGGCGGTCGACGCCTCGGAGCCGCGCGGGTGAGCGCCCGAGGAAAGGAGCGCGCGTCCGCCTCGTATGACGATTCATGCGACGCCTCCGGAGCCCCCGAGCCCTCGCGGCCCTGTTCGCGGCCCTCGCGCCCGCGGCGGTCGACGCGCAGTCGGTGCGCGTCTCCGTCGTCGACGCCGAGTCCGGCGCGCCGGTGATCGGCGCATCCGCGACGCTGCTCTCGGAGGGGCGGAGGGTCGAATCGACCACGACCGACGCCGACGGGCGGGCCGAGCTGCGCACGCGGGAAGGCGGCACCTACGTCCTGGCCATCGGGGGCCTCGGCTATCGGGACTTCGCGTCGGAGCCGCTGACGCTGGCCGAGGACGAGTTCGTGGAGGTCCGTGTCCGCCTGGGCGTCCAGGCGATTCCGCTCGAGCCGCTCGTCGTGGTCGCGTCGGGACGGACGCTGTCGCCGGCGATGGCGGGCTTCGAGCGACGCCGGGCCGATCCCTCGCTCGGCGGCGCCTATCTCACGCGGGCGGACATCGAGCGCCGACCCGTGGCGACCCCCACCGAGCTGCTCTTCTCGCTCCCGAGCGTGAGCGTCCAGCCGATCATGACGCTCGACAGCCCGTACGCGAAGGAGCGCAACCTGATCTGGTTCCCGAGCAGCCGCGGCGCCTCGGTGAACCCCGGGGCCTGCCTGGCCGAGGTCTTCGTCGACGGCGTACGGGCTCGACAGTCCGCCGAGTCGTCGATGGACGACCTCCTGGCGGGGGCCGACCTGGCGGGTGTGGAGGTCTATCCGCGCCCGTTCACGGCCCCCGCGGAGTACCGCGGCACGGGCGGCTGCGGCGTGGTCCTCTTCTGGACCGAGCCGCGCGACGCGTCCGACGGCGTATGGAGCTGGAAGCGTCTCGCCGTGGGGGGCGGCCTGCTCGGCCTCCTCGTCGGGCTCGCCATCGCCAACTGACGCGTCGGGCCGCCGAAGGGCGGACACCCGTAGCGAAACGCGCCTCTGCCACGGAAGTTACGGCTCGCAGGCGCCCCCTCTCGGACGTGGGGCGCGCAGCAGACGAAGCACTTCGTGGAGGCACGATGAAGCTGATGCATTCGGCCGTTCGCGCGGGTACCGCGCTGGCCGCGATTCTGATTCTGGCGGGCGGGGCGGTCGCCCAGCAGGGCGGCATGGAAGTGACGACCCCGCGCGGCGCCGACGAGGGCGACGGGCCGCACGAGCGTCTGATCCTGCGCGGCGGGACGTACATCGACGGAGCGGGCAGTCCACCGCTCGGGCCGGTCGACATCGTCATCGAGGGCGACCGCATCGTCCAGATCCAGGCCGTCGGCTTCCCCATGGCCCCGATCAACGAGGAACGTCGCCCCGCCGGCGCGACCCGGGAGATCGACGTCAGCGGCATGTACATCCTGCCCGGCTTCGTCGACATGCACGCGCACACCGGCGGCGCCGGCAAGGCGCCCCAGGCCGAGTACACGCACAAGCTCTGGCTGGGCAACGGCATCACGACGTCCCGGGGCGTCGGCCACGGCCCGATGATGTGGGCGCTCGAGCAGAAGGCGCTCTCCGAGCGGAACGAGATCGTGGCGCCGCGCCTGTTCACCTACGCCCGCCCGGGCGAGGCGTGGGACCGCGGCGCGATCGACTCGCCGGAGAAGGCGCGCGAGTGGGTGCGCTGGGCCGCGGAGGTCGACGTGGACGGCGCCCGCATCGACGGGCTGAAGCTCACCTCGTACCCGCCGGCCATCATGGAGGCGCTCATCGACGAGGCCCACCGCCACGGCCTGGGCACCGTCGCGCACCTGGCCCAGACCGGCGTCGCGCGGATGAACGCCCTCGACGCCGCCGAGCTCGGCCTCGACATGATGACGCATTACTACGGTCTCTTCGAGGCGCTCTTCGAGGGGCGCACGATCCAGGACTTCCCGGCCGACTACAACTACCAGAACGAGCAGCACCGCTTCGGCCAGGTGGGCCGCCTGTGGGCGCAGTCGGCCGAGCCGGGCTCGGAGGCGTGGAACGAGCTGATCGAGCGCTTCCTCGACCTCGACTTCGGCATCGACCCGACGATGACGATCTACGAGGCGAGCCGGGACGTCATGCGCGCCCGCGAGGCGGAGTGGCACGAGGAGTACACGCTCCCGAGCCAGTGGGAGTTCTACCAGCCCAGCCGCCAGGCGCACGGCTCGTACTGGTTCTACTGGACGACCGAGGACGAGTACCACTGGCAGCAGTTCTACCGGAAGTGGATGACCTTCCTCAACGACTACAAGAACGCCGGTGGCATCGTGACCACGGGCTCGGACTCGGGCTTCATCTACAAGCTCTACGGCTTCGACTACATCCGTGAGCTCGAGCTCCTCCGCGAGGCGGGCTTCAACCCGCTCGAGGTCATCCGCGCCGCCACGTACCACGGGGCATTGCAGCTGTACAAGCCGAAGGGGCTCGAGAACGACCTGGACTTCGGCGTGCTCGAGGTGGGCGCCAAGGCCGACATCGTCGTCGTCGAGGAGAACCCGCTCGAGAACCTGAAGGTGCTCTACGGCACCGGCACGCCCCGCCTGAACGACGAGACCGGCGAGGTCGAGCGCGTCGGCGGCATCAAGTACACGATCAAGGACGGGATCGTCTACGATGCGCAGCAGCTCCTGGCCGACGTGCGCGAGATGGTCCGGGACGCCAAGGCGCGCGCGGTGATGGAGGAAGGCTCGGGCGGCTGATCGACGGCTCCGAAGTCCGGATGCGACCGGACTCGACCGGAGGCGGAGGACGGAGGCGGCGATTCCGATCGACACGTCGGGGTCGTCGCCTCCGCGGGGTCGTGCTCGTCTGCTGCCTCGCGGGGTGCGCGCTTCGGCCCTCCGGCGTCTCCGCCCAGGCGGACGACCTCCCGCGGCTGCAGGTCGACGACCGGGTTCGCGTCGAGTCGTCGGGCGCGACGGTCACCGGCACCGTCGTCCGATTGACGCCCGACCTGGTCGTCCTGGACGCCGACTCGGTCCGTCACAGCTTCGGACCCGAGGAGGTCGGACGGGTGGAGGTGGGTCGCTCCCGGACGTCGAGGTATGCCCGCAGGGGCGCCGTGATCGTCGGCCTCGGGGTCGGTGCGACCACCGCGGTCCTCGCCTCCGAGCTCTGTAGCGGCTCCACCGACTGCGGGGGAGAGCTCTACGCCAAAGTCGCGGTGATCACGCTGCTCGGCGCCGGCGTGGGAGGGGTGATCGGTGCCGCGATCGGCTCCAGCGCGGTGGCGTGGGAGCCCGCGAGCTGGGGCGCGCGCCCCGTCCCGCTGGGGGGTGGTCGGACCGGCTGGGAGGTCTCGGTGCGGTTCGCGACGGCGGCCCCGTGGTGATCTCCCCGCCATCGGAAGCGCGGAGTCGGCGGTGATCCCCGCCGTTACGAAGCGCCTACGTCGAGCGCCGGATGGGTCCGCCGGGCCGGACGGGCCAGCGTGGGGTGTCCATCGACCCCCGCCTGGAGGACTCCGTGATTCCGCTCCGAGCTTCCGCCCGCATCGCCCTGTGTGCGACCGCCCTCCTGCTGGCCGGCGCGTGCGGGCCTGACGGCCGCGCCAGCGGTCAGGACGCCGCCCCTCGAACCACCCGCACGGCGCACGCCGCCCGCTGGGCCGCTCGCGTCACCCCGTTCACGGCCGTCGGGCTCGGAGCCCTCACCGCCGTGGCCTTCGACGCGCTCTGCGAGACCGACCCCTGCACCGGACGGCTCGAGGGCTTCGTGGGTGGCGCCATGATCGGGACCGCGCTCGGCGCAGGCCTCGGTGCGCTCCTCGGCGTGGTGTCGTACGGGCCGGGCACCGAGGCCGGTCCGGTGTCGCCGGTGCCGAACGACGGGGTGCGATGGGAAATCCACGCCGGGTCCGCCAGCGCCGCGGAGGGCCTCGGGTACCGGAGCTGCGGGGTGCCCCAGTCGAAGACGCAGCTACGGGCCCGCGTGGGTGGCGCCGTGAGACCCCGCACGGACGCCTTCGCCGAAGCCACGCTCCTCCGCTTCGAGGACGACGGCTGCGAGGGACAGGGCCTCCCCACGAATCCCCGACTCGTCGCGCAGACGGCCCGCTCGGCCTCCGTGCTCGCGGGGCTCTCCCGCGCGCTCGACGACCGGCGGCGCGTGCTGGTCGACGCCGCGGTGGGCGTCGCCCGCACGACCCTCTGGACCGACGGCGTCGCGTCCGTCGGATCGAGCGAGGAATCGAAGCTCGGCCTCCACCTGGCGGCGGGCGCGCGCGCCGGCTGGACCCCGGAGCTTGGGGACGGCGTGCGCATGGGTGTCGCGCTGCGCGGGGACTGGATTCTCTCTTCGCCGATGGGGTCGGTCCCGGTCGTCACGCTATCGCTCGGCCTCTGGCGGTAGCGTCGACCCGCGGGGCCCCGGTATCGTCCCGCCCATGAACGTCGCCGAGCTACGCGCCGACACCCCGGGGCTCGCCCACCGGATCCACCTGAACCACGCCGGGGCGTCGCTCATGCCGACCCCCGTCATCGAGGCGATCCGGGGCCATCTCGACCTCGAGGCCACGATCGGCGGCTACGAGGCGGCGGCCGCCGCCGCGGACGGCATCGAGGAGGCGTACGCGCACGTGGCCGAGCTCCTGGGAACGAGGCCCGACCGCGTCGCGATGACGGAGCACGCCACCGCGTCCTTCGTGGCGGCGCTGTCCTCGGTGCCCTTCAAGCCCGGCGACGTCCTGCTCACCACACGCAACGACTACGTCTCCAACCAGATCCAGTACCTCGCCCTGGCACACCGCTTCGGTGTCGAGGTCGTGCGGGCACCCGACGCGCCGGAAGGAGGGGTCGACCTCGAGGCGATGGAGGGCCTGATCCATCGGCGACGGCCCCGACTGGTGTGCGTCACCCAGTGCCCGACGAACTCGGGACTCGTCCAGGACACCACGGCGGTCGGCGCGATGTGCCGCGCCCGGGACATCCTCTACCTCGTCGACGGCTGTCAGTCCGTCGGACAGATGCCCGTCGACGTCGAGTCGATGGGGTGCGACTTCTTCGCGGCCACGTCCCGGAAGTACGTCCGGGGCCCGAGGGGCGCGGGCTTCCTCTGGGTGTCGGATCGGGTCCTCGACGCCGGGCTCGAGCCGCTCTTCCCCGACATGCGTGGAGCGGACTGGATCGACGCCGACCTCTACCAGCCCGCCCCCGACGCCAAGCGCTTCGAGACGTGGGAGTTCGCGTGGGCGCTCGTGCTGGGCACCGGGGCCGCGGCCGACTACGCGAACCGGATCGGGATCGAGGCGATCCGCGACCGGGCATGGGCCCTGGCGGCGGATCTCCGCGAGCGACTCCGTGCGCTCCCGGGGTGCACCGTGCTCGACCGGGGGGCGCAGCTGGGCGCCACGGTCACCGCGGCGTTCGAAGGGCACGTACCGGCCGATCTCGTGTCCGCGCTCAGGGAGCGCGGCATCAACACGTCGTCTCAGACCCGCATCGATGCGGTCATCGACTACGACGGCAAGGGCGTCGACGGCGCGCTTCGCATGTCGCCCCACTACGTGAACGACGACTCCGACCTCGACGCGCTCGTGGCCGCGCTGCGGGAGATCGTCGAGTGACGATGAAGAATCCCGCCGTTGCCTCCGTACCCTCTCACACGAGCACGGGGCTCGGAAGGGAGTAAGGGTGCATCGTCAGTTGGAGCTCGAGCTGATCCGCAAGTGCAAGGCTGGTCAATCGAGGTTCTACGAGCCGTTGGTTCGCGCGTACGAACCCGCCGGTCTGCGCCTTGCGATCGCGATGATGGGCAACACCGAAGACGCCAAGGACGCGCTGCAGATGGCGTTCATCAAAACCTACGACACGCTGCCGCGGTTCGACCTGCGCAGACCGTTCGGGCCGTGGTTCTTCCAGATCCTGAGGAACCAGTGCCGGGACATGCTGCGCAGCCGGAAGGCCAAGTTCGACCACGAGGCCCTCGACGAGCGACTCGATCAGCGCGCCGCGGACACCGAGCGCGGACCCGAGCGGGTCCGTCAGCGCAACGCCGCCAAGGAGCTGCTGTGGACGGGCCTGGAGCGGATCGGACCGGAGCACCGTGAGATCCTCGTGCTCAAGGAGCTCGAGGGGTTCCGGTACGCGGAGATCGCCCAGATCCTCGAGATTCCCGAGGGCACGGTGGCCAGCCGCCTCTACCACGCCCGGAGCGCGCTCAAGCAGGCGCTCACCGACATGAACGCGGAGTACCCCTGAGTCCGATGGACACCCCGCAGACCCACCGCCCCGTCACGACCGAGGAGCTCATGCGCTACCTCGACGGCGAGCTTCCGCCCGAGGAGCGACTTCGGGTCGAGGCCGGGCTCGAGCGCTCGACGGAGCTCCAGCGTGAGCTGGCCATGTACGCCGCCATGAAGACCGACATCCAGGGGCTCCGTTTCCACACGGGGGGACAGCGGGTCTCGGTCTGGGACCAGGTCAACGCCCGACTGAACCGGCCGATCGGCTGGATCCTGCTCGTGGCGGGCCTGGTGATCTGGATGACGTACGGCACGTACGTCTTCGCCACCTCCTCGGTCTCTCCGTGGGAGAAGCTCGGTACCGGGGCCATCGCCATCGGGGTGCTGATGCTGCTGGCGTCCGTGATATGGGAGCGCCTCCGCGAGCTCGAGACCGACCCGTACCGGAACGTGCAGCGATGATCGTGGCGACGACGCCCGAGATCGCCGGCGCGGAGATCGTCGAGGTCCTGGGTCTGGTCCGCGGGAGCTCGGTGCGCGGCAAGCACCTCGGCAAGGACATCATCGCGGGGCTCCGCAACGCCGTCGGCGGCGAGATCTTCGAGTACACGAAGATGCTGGCGCAGGCCCGGGAGCAGGCGATCGACCGGATGATCGAGGAAGCGCAGATGCTCGACGCCGACGCCGTCGTGGCGGTCCGCTTCCAGACGTCGATGGTCCAGCGCGGGGCCGCCGAGATGCTCTGCTACGGCACCGCCGTCCGACTGCGGCCTCCCGGTAGCGGCTGAGGAGCCGCGGCGGCACGCCGGCCCCGGTTGCCGGGTTGCCCGCACCCCCGGCATTATCGCTCAGCACCCCCCAACCCGAAGTTCGGGTGACCCGAGCGTGGCCGTTCTCGTGATCCTCCAGCCCGACGCACGCGTGGAGGCCCGCCTCTCCGAGGCGCTGGCCGGGACGCACGACGTGACACTGCGCGCGGACTGGGCGGAGCTGGAGCGGACCCTGGGCTCCGAGCGTTTCGACGGCTGTCTCGTCGACGCTCAGCATCCGGATCGGGCCGGCGCCTGGCGGCAGATCGCGAGGCTCCGGGAGCGCTTTCCCGAGATCGCGATCGTCGCCTGTGTCGACTCGGACTCGGGGGACGGCGTCGTCGATCTCGGTCAGCTCGGCGTCGACGGCGTGGTGTCGAGCGGCGCCCGCGCGACGGCGGTGCGGTCCGACGTCGACCGGGCGCTGGCGAGCTCGCGTGCACACCTGGTCCGGCGTCGGCTCGACGGGCGCGTGCCCGAGCCGGGTCCCGCGGCCATTTCGTGGGCCGTTCGCCACGCGGGCCCGGAGACCACGGTGGAGCGCCTGGCCACGAGCCTCGGCATGACACCGACGACGCTGCGCGAGTCGCTCCACGCCGCCGGTCTGCCCTCCGCCGGCCGGATCCTCGTGTGGGGGCGCCTCCTGCAGGCGGGGGCCCGGCTGGTCGAGAGCGGCCGACGCGTCGAGGAGGTGGCGTTCTCGCTCGGATATTCGACGTCGGCCGCCTTCGGGCGCGCGATGAAGCTGCACACCGGGCTCACCCCCGCCGAGGTAGCGCGCGCGGAGGGTCTCCCGACCGTTCTCGAGGCGCTGATCGATCGCCTCGGGTCGCCGCCCGGGAGGCCGCCGGCCGGTCCCCGCTCGGGCGGCTCCCCTCGCAGCCGTCGGAGCCCGATGAGCCGCCTCTGGCCCGCCGTATCGCTGGCCCTGCTCACCGGCTGCGCCACCTTCAACGTCGACGGGGGCGCCATCGACGCCGTCGTCGAGACGTCCCCGATCGACCAGCTCCACATGGGGATCCTGGCGGTCGACGCCGAGACCGGACGAGTCCTGTACAGCCACAACGCGCACCGGAAGTTCGTCCCCGCCTCGAATCAGAAGATCCTGGTGAGCGCCACCGCGCTCTCCTTGCTGGGCCCGGAGTGGCGCTTCCGCACAGAGATCCGGGCGAGCGGCCTCCGGGTCGGCTCGACGCTGGAGGGAGATCTGGAGGTGATCGCCTCCGGCGACCCGTCGCTCTCCGACCGATACTGGCCGTCGGGTACGCACGCGCTCGAGGCGTTGGCCGACACGCTGCGCGCGCTCGGGATCGAGCGCGTCACCGGCTCGGGCATCGTCGACGTGTCGGCGTGGGACTCCACGACGGTCGGCCCGACGTGGGAGTTCGAGGACCTGCGGTATGCCTACGGCTCGACGGGCGGCGCGTTCGCCATGGACGAGGGAGAGATCCGCGCGATCGTCGAGGCCGGGCCCGCGGTCGGAGCTCCGGCGCTCGTGCGCTGGTCGCCGATCGGCACCACGGACTTCGTCGAGTCGCGCCTCGTCACGGTCCCCGAGGACAGCACGACCCGGGTGCGGCCCACGTACCGGCCCGAATCGAGGCGCCTGGTGCTGGAGGGCACGGTAGCGCTGGGCGTCGTCGACACCACGACCTTCGCCTCCCGTGATCCGGTTCGTCAGGCCGTGGCGGCCCTCGGCGCGGCGGTCCGGCGAGCGGGCATCGACGTCGAGGGCGGGTGGTCCATCCGGTGGACCGACGACGGCGTGCCGGCGTCCGTGGCGGCCACGGAGGACGACACCGGGCTCGGCGGGGTCCGTGACGGCTCCGCTCGGGGCGCCGCAGGGCCGGAGTCGGTCGAGCTCGCAGTCTTCGAGTCGCCGCCGCTGTCCGAGCTCGTGGCCGGCATCCTCAAGCCGAGCCAGAACTGGATGACCGAGCAGACGGTGCGCGCGCTCGGGGCCCGCTTCGGGCGGGAAGGCTCGTGGCGGGAGGGGGTCGGCGTGATGGAGGCGTACCTGGTCAACGAGGTCGGGGTCGACCCGCTCGACGTCTCGGCACGGGACGGATCCGGGCTGTCCGCCTACAACCTCGTCACGCCCCGAGCCATCGTACTTATCCTCCAGGAGATGCGGGCCGGCCCGTTCGCCGAGGAGTTCCGACTCGCGCTCGCGCGACCGGGAGAGGAGGATTCGACGCTGGAGAACCGGCTCCACGATCTGGAGGGTCGCGTCTTCGCCAAGACCGGGACGATAAGCAACGTGAACTCGCTGTCGGGTTATCTCGTAAGGGACGATGGACGGGAGGTCGTCTTCTCGATCCTCACGAACGGGTCGGGGCTGCCCTCGTCCACGGTCCGTGCGGCGATCGACGACGTCGTGCGCGGCCTCGCCCGCTGACGCCCCGGCCGACCGCCGAACCCGCAGACACGAGACTCCACGCCCCGGCATGAGCGACTACGACTTCCCCGAGCTTCCGTCCGACGAGGAGCTCGGGATCACCGACGAGGACCGGGAGCAGTACGCCAAGGACTTCCCGGACGACGGTCCGGAGATGTCCGACGACGAGCTCGCGGCGCTGCTGGGGGAGTCGCCGGGGGCGAAGCCGAAGCCGGGCCCGGAGAAGGCCCGGCCGGGTCCTGCGGCCGGTGCCGCGGCGCGCGCATCCGGGGCCGGAGGCACCGCCGACCCGCAGGCCGACGCGCGGGCCCGGGGCGCCCGGCAGGTGCGGAAGGCCGAGAAGAAGCAGACGAAAGACGAGGCGAAAGCGGCCAAGCAGGCCCGCCGCGACGCGAAGGCCCGCGCGCGGGAGGCGAA
>CALJLC010000364.1 GCA_937982605.1 uncultured Gemmatimonadales bacterium
GTGCTGAGCCTCCCGATGATGATCTGGCTCCGCAACCGGCGCGTGCCCAAGACGAGCGCGATCCTGATCCCCGTGCTGGTCAACGTGGCCGTGGTCGGTCTGCTGATCACCATCGCCAGCAGCTCGGTCTCGGAGCTGCAGCGGCAGCTCCCGACGTATCTGAATACGCTCACGCAGCTGCAGGCGGAGTGGATCGAGTCGATCGAGGCGCGGACCGACATCGTGCTCGGCGAGTACCTGGCCACCGACTTCGTGAACCCCGGTGCGGTGCTGGGCATCGCGCGCGACGCGCTCGGGCGCATCGCGCAGGTGCTGTCGATGACGTTCCTCGTCTTCCTCATCATGGCCTTCATGCTGAGCGAGGCGACGGTCTTCCCCGAGAAGTTCCACTACATCACCGGGAACTCGCCGTCGGAAGAGAACCGGCTGGCCAAGGTCGTCACGGAGATCCAGACGTACCTCGGCATCAAGACGGTCATCTCCCTGCTCACCGGCCTGCTTCTCGGCGGGTGGTCGTACTTCATGGGGCTCGACTTCCCGGTCCTGCTCGGTCTCCTCGCCTTCCTGCTCAACTACGTGCCGACCGTCGGGTCGATCATCGCCGCGATCCCGGCGGTGCTGCTGAGCATCATCCTGGTCGGCACCGTGGGCCACGCGCTCCTCGTGACGCTCGGCTACGTCACCGTGAACACCCTCTTCGGCAACATCATCGAGCCGAACCTGATGGGGCGGCGCCTCGGCCTCTCCACGCTCGTGGTGATCCTCTCGCTGCTCTTCTGGGGCTGGGCGTGGGGTCCGCTCGGTGCGCTCCTCTCGGTGCCACTCACCGTGATCGTGAAGATCTGGCTCGAGAACACCACGGACCTTCGCTGGGTAGCGATACTCCTGGACAAGAGCCCGCCCCCCGCGCCCGCGAGCGCGGAAGCCGGAGACTGACATGCCCCGTACGAGCTTCGACGACCTCCCCGACCACGGGCGACTCTGGGTCTTTCCCGCCGACCGCCCGCTCGCCGCGGACGAAATCGCGCGGGTGGAGGCCGTGGTGGACGACTTCCTCGACGGGTGGGCCGCGCACGGGCAGCCCCTCCGCTCGGCGCGCGCTGTTTCCGAATACCGCTTCGTGCTCGTCGTCGTCGACGTCGACGCGGAGCCGCCGTCGGGCTGCCCCATCGACGCGCTCCCCAACGCGCTGCGTGGCCTCGGTGGCGAGCTCGGGCTGCGCCTGATCGACCACGCTCCGGTCTGGTACCGCGACGGCGGCGAGATCCGCACGGTGACCCGGGGGGAGTTCCGGGCGCTCGTCGACGCGGGGGAGGTCGGGCCGGAGACGCGCGTCTTCGACACGAGCCTGACCCGGGTGGATCAGGCGAGGGCGGGCGAGCTCGAGAGGCCGGCGCGCGAGAGCTGGCACGGCCGCGCCTTCTTCCGGGAGCGGATCGGCGCCTGACGCGGGGCCGCCCGCATCGGGTCCTCGCGCACGGCGTGGCGGGACACCCGGCCGGAGCCGACCGGGCGGTCGTCCGATTCGGCCGTCGGACGGCCACGGCTCGCCCGATCGGGCGTTCAGACGGTCAGTCGCTCGGCGAGGAAGGCTGCCGCCGCTTCGTCGCCCCAGAAGCGGGGCGCCCACGGGGCGCCCTCGAGAAAGCCGACGTGCCCGCCGCCGCGCTCGAGCCTCCAGGTGATCGCGGGATTGGCGCGCGCGGCGTGGGCGGGGATCGAGTCGGGAGGCAGGAAGGGATCGTCGTCGGCGTGGAGCAGGAGCGTGGGCACGCCGATCCCGTCGAGGAAGCGAGCGCTGGAGCACGCGCGGTAGTACGCCTCGGCGCCCTCGAAGCCGTGCAGCGGCGCCGTCACGTGCTCGTCGAAGGCTCGCACCGTGGAGGCGGCGTCCACCCGCTCGAGGTCCAGAACGCCCGCCAGCCGGTCCCGCTTGGCGGCCACCTTGCGGCGCAGCGAACGGAGGAAGTACTCGGCGTAGACGCGACCCATGAACGAGCGCTCGAGGAGGGCCGAACCGGCCGAGAGGTCGTAGGGGACCGACATGGCCACGGCCGCGTCGACCAGCCCCGTGCCGCCGTCCGCCCGCTCCCCCAGGAGCTTGAGCGCGACGTTGCCCCCCAGCGAGAAGCCCATCACGCCGACCCGTCGGGCCGGGAAGCGCGCGTGCACGAGCTCGAGCACCGCCCGCGGGTCCGCGGTCTCCCCGGAGTGGTAGAAGCGCAGCGTCCGGTTCGGCTCACCGCTGCACCCCCGGAAGTTCATCGCCACGGGGCGGACGCCGCGGGCCAGGAGCTCCCGGCAGACGCTCCGGACGTAGCGCCGGCGCGAGGAGCCCTCGAGACCGTGCAGGACGAGGACGATCGGGGCCCCCGACGCGGGCTCCGGACCCCAGTCGAGGTCGATGAAGTCTCCGTCCGCGGTCTCGACCCGCTCGCGGGTGAAGGTCGGACCGCTCGGCGGGCGGAGCGCTCGCGCCAGCAGCGTCTGGGCGTGCGGCCCGCTCGCCCACGGGGCGCGGCGGAAGGCGCGCGGTCCCGCGCCGGCGGCGCTCACGTCATCCACGGCGGACCGAGCCGCGCGATCTCCCGGTAGGTCGGGCACGCGGGGTGGTGCGCGCCCGGAAGGTACCCGGTGCTCATGAGGAACTCCCCCGTGATCTCGCCGCCGGTGAAGCGGAAGGTCTTCTTGAAGAGCTTCACCCACTCGGCCTTCTCACGAGGGTGGTGCGCCCGCAACCAGTCCCCGAACGAGCCGTGGCTCTCCCGGAGCTCCAGGACCGTGCGCGCGTTGGCGATGGCCGCGTCCACCTTGAGCCGGTTGCGGATGATGCGCGGGTCGTCGAGAAGGCGGGCCCGCTCGGCGTCTCCGTAGCGGGCCACGCGCTCCACCGAGAAGCCGTCGTACGCCGACCGGAAGCCCTCGCGCTTGCGGAGGATCGTCAGCCAGCTCAGGCCGGCCTGGTTGATCTCCAGGAGGAGACGTTCGAAGAGCGCGTCGTCGCCGTCGAGCGGAAAGCCGTACTCGTGGTCGTGATACGGCCCGTGAACCGGATGATCGGCCGCGGCGGCGCAGTAGCTGTCGGCGGGCAGGTCGGCCATCGACGTCGGGGTGCGAGGGGGGCGCCTTCCCGTCCGATGGATCGTCCGGCACGGACGATCGTATTCAGGCGCAAGCCGGGCTACCCGCGGGGCGCGGGTGCGGGTCCCGGTCCTGAAACGAAGGCGCTCGGCCGCCCGTAGGGCGGCGCGAGGTCGTCGTCCCACGAACCGTCGAGAGAGCGATGGTCCTGAACGCCATCGGCGCCGTCGTCGCCGTGGTGCTGACGCTTCCCCCGGGCGCGACCCCGGGGAGTGAACCGCTCTACGGCCGGGTCACGGATACCGACGGCCGCGTGGTCGAGGGGTGGCTGCGCTGGGACCGGAACGAGGCGGGATCGGACGACTGGCTCGACGCCGCCCTGCCGGTGCCGCTCGAGGACCTCCGGGTGGCCGAGCGCCTGGACCTCGACTTCGCGGCCGCCCAGCGCGCGCGCCGGAGCCTGGTGGCGTTCGGCGTCCGGCTCACCTGGGAGATCGACGACGAGGCGGATCCGGTCACGACCCGTGCCGCGCTCCGCTTCGGACACGTCTCCGCGGTCGTCCCCCTCGACGCCCGCAGCGCCCGGCTGGAGCTCCGCGACGGCCGCGCGGTCGAGCTGCGCGGCAACACCACGGATCTCGGCCGGGGCATGCGGGCGCTCGTGGTCGTGAGCCGCGACGGAGAGCGTCACTCCTTCCGCTGGGCCGAGCTCGAGCGCGTCGAGCTCCTGCCGGCGCCGACGGGCGTGCCGCCGACCGGTCGACGGCTCCACGGCACGGTGACGACGTGGAGCGAGGAGACGTTCACCGGCGACATCGCGTGGGACCTCGACGAGATCGTCGAAGACGACATCCTCGACGGGCGGGCCGACGGGGAGGACCTCGAGATCCCCTTCGCGGACATCGCCTCGATCGACTACGAGAACGACCGCTCCTCGCGCGTGACCCTGCGCTCCGGCGAGGAGCTGGTGCTGCGGGGCACCAACGACGTCGACGAGGACAACCGCGGGATCGAGGTGAGCGACCCGGCCTTCGGGCGCGCGATCGTGCACTGGCCGGACTTCCGCTCGGTGCGCTTCCACGCCCCCGAACCGGGCCCGGCGGCGCCGGACTTCGCGCCCGGCGACACGCTCCGCGCGTCGGTGCACGCGGTGGACGGGCGCGTCATCGAAGGTCTCGTCCGGTGGAACAACACCCGGTCCATGCTCTGGCAGACGCTCGATGGATGGAGCGGCGACACGGAGCTGAGCGTCGAGCTCGGCTCGATCCGGACGATCCGGAAGGCCGACGACGACTCGGTCGAGGTCACGACGACGAGCGGCCGCACCTTCCTGCTCGACGTGGAGCCGGAGGAGGGAGTGGAGCGCCGCGCCGTCTTCATCGTTCCGGACGGGCGGCCGACGCGGATCGTGCTCTGGCGCGACTTCGAGCGGCTGGAGGTGTCGCGTTGAGCCCCGGTCGCCGCCGCGCCGCCGCCGCCGCGCTCGCCGTCGGGACGCTCTTCGCCGCCCCGACGTCGGCATTCGCGCAGCGGCCGGACCGCGGGGACCCGGCCGAGAGCTACCGTGATCCCGTGGCGCGCCGCCTGCACGAGGCCGCCATGCTCGAGCGTGAGCGGGTGGACGACACCGTGTTGCGCTATACGGCGGTGGTGCGTCAGCGCCTCGGCGCCGGGCTCCGGCTTCCCCTGAAGGACCGCACGATCTACCGCTCCGAAGCGGCCCACCGCGTCTGGTGGGATCGGGACGGGGAGAACCTCATCCAGCTCCTCGCCTATCGGGAGCAGACGCCGGGCGGGATCAACCGGGAGGACATCGACCTGGGCCGGTTCGACATCGCCTTCGACCCGATGGACGACCGGCTCTTCTTCGGGCTCTCGGACGACGACGACGACATCGGGGAGCCGGGGGGTGACGACTTCTGGTTCGAGCACCCGCTCTATCCGGAGTACGTCGACCGGTACTTCTTCGAGAGCGGCGACACGATCCGGCTCTCGCTGCCGGACGGCCGCACGGTCGAGGCGATCGAGCTGAAGATCGTGCCCCGCGTGGCGGACGTGCACCGGATGACGGGCGCCCTCTGGATCGAGCCCGAGAGAGGCTCGCTGGTCCGTGCGGTCTACCGCCTCTCGGACACCTTCGACGCCTTCCGCGACATCCCGGACCTCCAGGAGGAGGAGGACGAGGATCTCTCGATGATTCCGGGGATCCTCAAGCCGTGGACGGCCGACATCGAGATGATCGCGGTCGACTACTCGCTGTGGAACTTCGAGGTCTGGCTGCCCCGCACGATGCGGATGGAGGGGATCGTGGCGGCGGGGATCGTGAAGGCGCCGCTGTCGATGGACTTCTCCTACGAGATCGAGTCCGTGACGACGGAGGCGGACGCGGCGGCCGGTGAGGGCGATCTGCCGGTCGTACACTTCCGGACGCGGAGCGAGGCGATGGCGTACCTCAATCAGCTCGCGTTCGGCCGGGACGTGCCGTACCGGGTCCGGAGCAACTACGACGGGGACGACCGGCCCACCCGCTACCTGATCCCCGAGGACAGGGCCTTCCTCGGGGAGAGCCCGGAGCTTCCTCCGCCCATCTGGGAGACGGCGCCCGGCTTCGCCTCCGAGGACGAGCTCCAGGACATGTTCGACGATCTGGCGGACCTGCCGGTGGCGCCCCTCGCGCAGACGCCACGCACCTTCCGCTGGGGACTCGATCGTCCCGACCTGCTCCGCTACAACCGGGTCGAGGCGCTCTCGGTCGGGGCTCGCTATCAGATCCGGCCGCACACGTTCGTCGGTCCGGTCACCGTCTCGACGACCGCCCGGCTCGGGGTGGCCGACCTGGAGCCGAACGTGCGCCTCGATGTGTCGCGCGAGAACCTCCGGCGCCGCGTGACGCTGAGCGGCTACAACGAGCTCGCCGCGATCGACGAGGGGGCCCGGCATCTCGGCCTGGGCAACACCATGCTCGCCTTCTTCTTCGGGCGCGACGACGGCGACTACTACCGGCGCTCGGGGGCATCGCTGGAGCTGACGCCTCCGGAGGCCCGGAGGCGCTCCTGGCGGCTTCGGGGTTACGCCGAGTACCACCGCGTGGCCGAAGTCGAGACGGACTTCGCGCTCTTCGGCTTCTGGAAGGACCCGACGCCGTTTCGGCCGAACCTGGTCGCGGACGAGGGGTGGGAGCTCGGGGGCGCGCTCGACGTGAACCCCTGGTGGGGAACCGATCCGCGCCTGGCCCAGGCGGGCTTCGACCTCTTCCTGCAGGGGGGACGCCTCGAGCCCGAAGCCGGCCCCTCCGCGGAGTACGCCCGGGCATCGCTCGTCGGTCGGACGATCGTCCCGCTCGGCTCGTCGGTCCGGCTGGCGGTCGAGGCGGGCGGCGGGACGTCGTGGGGAGATCCGACGCCGCAGCGGCTCTGGTACGTCGGCGGTCCCCGGACGGTGCGCGGCTACGACCCCCGTCTGGCGGGCGGGACGTCGTTCCTGAGGGGGCGCGCCGAGCTGGCGCGGGCCTTCACCTGGGGCTCGCTCTCCTTCTTCTCGGACTGGGGCTGGGCGGGCGCGCGCGAAACCTTCGACGCGGAGCAGGGGTTCACCTCCGTCGGAGCGGGACTCTCCCTGCTCGACGGCATCGTGCGGATCGACGGGGCCTGGGGCATCGACGAGCCGCGCGGCTTCCGCCTCGACCTCTACCTGGACGCGATCCTCTGATTCGAGCCCACCGCGGCAGGCACGGCCTCCGCGCGCGAC
Organism: uncultured Gemmatimonadales bacterium; assembly: GCA_937982605.1. GTDB lineage: Bacteria > Gemmatimonadota > Gemmatimonadetes > Longimicrobiales > Gaopeijiaceae > UBA2589. The sequence continues at coordinate 6,829 of CALJLC010000364.1, forward strand.
GTGCCGCGATCGCCATCGCCGCGGTGGTGGCGCTCGCGCCGATCCCCGCGCACGCGCAGCGGAGCGACACCAACCGGGTCCATCCCGGAGACTCGGTCCGCGTGCGCATGCAGGGCAGCTTCGAGGTCGACGCCTCCTTCGAGCGGTGGGAGGGCGACGAGATGGTGCTCGGCGTCGAGGGGCTCGACGATCCGTGGACGGTCTCGGTGTACGAGATGGACCGTCTGCAGGTCTACACGGACCGTACGCGCAGGGAGGGCTTCCGGCACGGCGCCGTCCTCGGCGCGGCCGCCGGGATCTTCATCGGCGCGATCGCGGGGATCGGGCTCAACGCGGCCGGCGTCACGGACGACCCGGACGGGCCCTCCGACCAGCTCGTGACCCAGGCGATCGCCGGCGCGGTGGTGGGCATGGCGGGCGGCGCGCTCGTCTACGGAGTCCATCGCGGCCGCAATCCCGGCCGCGGCTGGATCGGCATCGTCCTGCCGACGCGCTGAACGCGCGGTCCCGTCCCGGCGCGCCCACGGGGCGTCGCGGATCGCACCTTTCGGAACTAAACGGCGTTCAGCGGTGAAACCCTCGTACGTTCGGCCTCGTACGGGGGTTATCTGTTGACCCTTTGACGGGTCGTGTTTACACTGTTCACCATGACTGAACCAAGAGAACGCATCCTCTCCTGCGCCTGCGACCTCTACGAGAAGGACGGGCTCGACGGCTTCTCGATGCGGAAGCTCGCGCGCGAGGTGGGTGTCACGACGCCGGCCATCTACCGGCACTACGACGGCCGCGAGGCCGTTCTGGCCGACGTCCTGCGTGAGGCTCATCGGGTCTTCTCCCGGTACCTCTACGCGGCGCTGGGCGCGCCGACGCCGCTCGAGCGCTTCCGGGGCGCCGGCGAGGGCTACCTGAACTTCCTCATCGACCATCCGCGCTGGTACGCGATCATGCACACCGCCATCGAGCATCTGGGCATGGACGAGGTGCCGCCCGACATCGAGGCGATGCGCACCGCGATCCACCAGTTCTGGATCGATCGCGTGCGGGAGTGCATCGAGGCCGGGATCCTCAAGGAGGGCGATCCCGAGGAGATCTCGGTGACGATGTGGGCGCACGCGCATGGGATGGCGCAGCTCTTCCAGGCGGGGTGCATGGACCTGTCCGACGACGAGTTCCGGGCGGTCTTCCAGAAGTCGGGGCTCCGCCTCATGACCGGAATGGCCACCGAGGCGTTCGCAGAGGAGCTGCTCGCGATCGAGCGCGAAGAGGGCGGCGTCGCCGCCTGAGGCCCGACGACTGTTCCAGACGACGACGACGAAGGGGAGCGGGGGATGGATCACAACACCAACGACTACCGCGGACCGCGGATGATGAATAGAAGCATGATCGCCGCCGGACTGGCCCTGGCGCTCTCGGCCGGGACGCTCTCGGCGCAGCAGTGGAGCGAGGGCCCCCCGGCGGCCGCGAACGCCGACGGGCTCACCGAGCTCGTCCGCCTGGCGCTCGATCGGAACCGTGAGCTCACCGCCGCGCGCGAAGGCTTCGTCACGGCTCAGGAGCAGGTCTCCGAGGCGTGGAGCAACGTCATGCCGTCGCTCGACTTCAACGCGTCGTACCAGCGCAACATCGCCGCGCCGGTGAGCTTCCTGCCGGCCGAGATCTTCTGCGGCACGCCGGGC
>CALJLC010000365.1 GCA_937982605.1 uncultured Gemmatimonadales bacterium
TGACTGGAGTTCAGACGTGTGCTCTTCCGATCTATCCGGCGGACCACGGTCGGCTCCCGACGCCCGATCGCGAGCGCCGCCACGGCGATGGCGAGGTAGACCCACGGGAGGCGGCGCGCGGGCAGGGCGGCCAGGAAGAGGGAGTCCCGGGCGGTCTCCAGGAGGGCGTGGCCGGCCATGAAGAGCACGAGCGTCAGGAACGCCCCGATCACGTCCCCGCGCTCGTCGGGCCGGACCCTCCCGACCAGGGAAAGCAGGCGCACGGACCAGCGATCCAGCTCCCTCAGCACGCCGCTCGCGTCCCGACCGGCTTCGCTCACTCGACCTCTCGTCCTCGTAGGCGGCTCTCCCGCGGCCCGAAATGTGCAATTATGCTTGGGTCGTTGGCCACCATCGGGGTGGCCCCGAGGGGTCGACAGTATGGCTTCGAGTCGTGTTTCGCTGGTCGGTCCGTCACTCCTGACGGTCGTCCTGTGCGCCGCACCGGTGGGCGCGCAGCAGTATCCGCCGCCTCCCGCGCCCGACGTGGCGGCCGAAGTCCGGCGCGAGCTCGAGGCGATGAAGGCGGCGGAACGGGGGCCGTACGAGCGGCTCCGCTGGTTCTGCGCCGACGGAACCGTCCAGCCGCCCCAGGGCAGCCCCTGCCGCGAGCGCGGCGGCGGCGTCCAGCACGCGGAACCGAATGCCCGGGCGCTCCGGCTGGCCGAGCTCGACTTCCACGTCGGCACGATCCTCCAGGCGACGCCGTACGAGGCGTTCGCCGATTCGGCGAGGGCGGGCTACCGCCTCCAGGAGCTCGTGCTGGAGCGCTACCTCTTCCAGGTCGACGACGGCTGGGTGATGCGCCGCGCGCGCTACTACCGGGGCGCGCTCCAGATCGAGGACGAGGAGCGCGCCGGTCGGGCTCTGCTCGAACGTCGCTTCTCGGACGGAGACTGGCTGGCCCACAACTACCTCCTCGCGAGCCGCCTCGCGGCGTCCCTGCCCCACCGCGCGCCCGGGGCGGAGCAGCTGACGGACCGCATCCGGGCCGCCGCGACGGAGATCGCCGCGCTCGACCCGGAGTTCCAGCGCCTCCGGGTGCGCATCCACTCCGCGCCGTCGAGCGCCGACATCGAGGCGGTGCAGGCGTTCGTCGCTCGGCGCCCGCCCTCCGAGGAGCTCCGACCGAAGCTGGCGGCGCTCCTCGACGACCTGCGGGCGCAGTACGACCCCGAGCGGGCGCTCGCCTCGCTCGCCTCCTTCGAGAGGCGCGTCGACGCCGATCTCGCCGGCCGGCTCGCGCAGCTCCGTCGAACCCTGAGCGCCGGCGACGGAACCCGTGTCTTCGGCCACGTCGTGGAGCTCGCGCCGCTCGTCCGTGAGCGGGCGCAGCGGGCCGAGAGCGGAGCCGAGGCGCTCGACCTCGTCGACCTGGGGCTCGCCCTGCAGGAGCGGGCCTTCGCTCTGGCGGACGATCTGGCCGAAGACGCACCGATCCGGACCCGGGCCGAAGCGTTGACCCGCCTTCGCGATTACGTCGACCTGGCGTACGCCGCCGGCTTCCTCTCGGCACGGGAGCGGGCAGCGCTTCGCTCGGAGGTCGATGCTTCGCTGGCTGGCGGTCCGACGACGGTCGGCTCCTATCGGCGGACGCTGTCGTACCTGGCCCGTGCGCTCGACTGGGGGCGGGGCTCGGTGCGATCGACGTTCGGGCCGGCGCTGGACCGCTACGCCCTCGTGGAGCCCGCGTCCACGACCTTCCCGGACGCGGTCCTGCGGGGCTCCGTCATGCTCCCGCTCTCCCATGTGCTCGACGCGCTGCACGCCGATCTCGACGCGGCGGTCGGAGCCGCGCACACCGTGTTCGGGCGTACCGTCGGCGGCGGCGTGCGCGGGCTGAACCCGGGCTTCGCCCTGGCCCCCCTCGACGTGCTCGAGCCGGGAGCCCACCACGACTTCGACGGCAGCCGGATCTACGTGCTGCCGGAGACCCCGCCCGAGATGAAGCCCGTGGCCGGCGTGCTGACGCTCGCCGAGGGCAACCTCCTGTCCCACGTGCAGCTCCTCGCGCGGAACCTGGGGATCCCGAACGCGGTGCTGGCGCCCGAGCTCGGAGACCGGCTGGCGCAGGCGCGCGGTCGTGAGGTCTTCTACGCGGTCACCCCGATGGGGCGGGTGATCGTGGCGTGGCCCGACGAGCTGGGTCCGGCCGAGCGCGGTCTCCTGGCACGCCGCGACGCCGAGCCCGCCGAGCGCCTCCGGATCGACACCTCCCGCCTCCGGCTCGACGTCCGGTCGCCGGTGACGCTCGACCGGCTGCGCGCGTCGGACTCGGGCGTGCTCGTCGGCCCCAAGGCGGCCAACCTCGGGCAGCTGGCGGCGGACTTCCCCGGACGAGTCTCTCCGGCCTTCGCGCTCCCCTTCGGCATGTTCGTCCAGCACGTCGACCGGCCCTACGGCGACAGCGGCCGGACCGTGCTCGAGGAGCTGCGCGCCGCATACGGGACCGCGGCGGCCATGCGCGGGCGCGGCGCGACCGAAGACGAGGTGGACGCGTACGTGCTCGAGCGCCTGGCGTGGGTGCGCTCCGCCATCGAAGGGCTCGAGTGGATTCCCTCGCAGCGTGAGGCGGTGGTCGACGCGCTGCGCGGCATGCTCGAGGGCGACGTCTCGCGCGGGGTCTTCGTCCGCAGCGACACGAACGTCGAAGACCTTCCCCAGTTCTCGGGAGCCGGGCTGAACCTCACGGTGGCCCACCAGGTGACGGAGGAGTCGGTCCTCGCGTCTGTGAAGCGTGTGTGGACGTCGCCCTTCACCGAGCGTGCCTACCTCTGGCGCAAGCAGATCCTCGAGGAGCAGGGTGACGTCTTCCCGTCGGTCCTCGTGCAGCAGACCGTGCCGTCCGCCAAGTCCGGCGTGCTGATCACGTCCGGACTCCAGGAAGGCGACGCCGACGACCTGACCGTCGTCACCGCCGAGGGCGTCGGTGGTGCCGTCGAGGGAGAGGACGCCGAGACGCTCCTCCTCCGCCCCGACGGGGGTGTGCGCCTGCTGTCGCAGACCAAGGCCCCGCGCCGTCGCGAGGTGGTCACGGGTGGAACCCGCTGGGTCGCCGCCGGCCGACCCGACGTCCTCCTTGCCGACGGCGAGATCGACCAGCTCCGTTCCGTCGTGTCGGCGCTTCGCGCCCGGGACGCGGGCACGCCTGACGCGGACACGGTCTGGGATATCGAGTTCGGCTTCCTCGAAGGCCGCCTGTGGCTCTTCCAGATCCGGCCGTTCGTGCGCTTCCGGAGCAGCGAGGCGTACGCCCGGCTGGAGGCGCTCGACGCGTCGGCGCTCGCCGTCCAGGGCGACCCCCTCGACCTGCACGCCCCGATGGAGGCTCGATGAAGCGAGGCACCCGACACGCGATCCTCGCCGCGGCGGCGGTCCTGACCGTCGCGGCGGTGCCCGAGCGGTACCCGCTCGACGGGTACTACTACACCGGGATCCGCCGGCTGCGCGCGTACTCGATGATGCTCGCCGGCACGATGCCCGGCTCGGTGCCGATCCGGCCCGGCGCCCGCCTGGACCGGAACCAGATCGAGCTCCGCCTGGCCACGGCCAATCCGCACTTCGACATCCCGGCCGGCGCGCCCGTCGACGCGGAGCTCCAGGCCGGGATCGACCGGATCTTCGCGAACCGGGACCCCTCCTATCGGGCGGCCATCCTGGACATCACCGACCCGGAGAATCCCCGCTACGCGGGCGTGAGACACGACCAGGGGTACATCCCGGGCAGCGTCGGCAAGCTGCTCGTCATGAGCGGCTTCTTCCACGAGCTTGCCCAGCTGTACCCGGACGACATCCCCGCGCGTGAGCGCCTCCTCCGGGACACGCGGGTCGTGGCGGGGGCGTTCGCCATGCCGAACAGCCACGAAGTCCCGGTCGTGGCCGAGGACTGGTCGCGCGTGACGCACCGCTCGATCCGACCCGACGACGTCTTCACGCTCTGGGAATGGATCGACCACATGGTCTCGCCGAGCTCGAACGCCGCGGGCTCGGTGGTGTGGCGCGAGATCATGCTGATGGACG
>CALJLC010000366.1 GCA_937982605.1 uncultured Gemmatimonadales bacterium
CCCTGCAGCTCCCCTCTCTCAGGGCGCGCAAACCCCCTGCTCCCGGGGCTATTGCCGGATTCAGCAACCTCGCGTATACAGGGGTCATATAGGAGCGCCTGCGGGGTCCCCCCGTGGGCGTTCCGTGGTTCCCGCCGGACGTGGTTCGCGAAGTGCCCAACCTGAGAGAGGAGATGATGATGGAACCAACCTTTGTCCAACTGCGGTCTATGATGCGGACCGTGGTGGCCCTGGCGAGCGCGATCGCGCTGCTTGCCGTAGCGGCACCCACCGAGGTCTCGGCCCAGGCAGGTCAGATCGTCGGTACCGTGACCAATGCAACCACGGGTGGGCCTCTCGGTGAGGTCCAGGTCTTCATCGAAGGCCAGAACCTCGGCGCTCTGTCCCGCGCCGACGGACGCTACCTGATCCTGAACGTACCGGCGGGGTCGTACGACGTGACGGCCCAGCGCATCGGCTTCGCGTCGCAGACGCAGTCGGTGACGGTGAGCGCCGGAGGCGCCGCGACGGTCGACTTCACGATGGAGACCGAGGCGCTCGGTCTCGACGAGATCGTGGTGACCGGGACGGCGGGCGCGGCGAGCAAGCGCGAGATGGGCAACACGATCTCGCAGATCAACGTGGCCGACGTGCCGGACGCTCCGCTGATCGTGTCGGACATGCTGCAGGCTGCGGCGCCGGGTCTGGACGCGTACGGCGGCGGCGCGCTCGGTCAGTCGAAGGTGATCCGGCTTCGCGGCGCGAACAGCGCGCTGCTGACGAGCCAGCCGCTGATCTACATCGACGGCGTGCGCATCCGTTCCAACGCGCTGCCGGACGCGAACCCGCCGGATCGTCGTGGCGGCCGCAGCGGCAACGTGGCGGTGAGCCCGCTCGATCAGATCAACCCGGCCGACATCGAGCGGATCGAGGTGATCAAGGGAGCGGCGGCGACGACGCTGTACGGTACGGAAGCCGCGGGCGGCGTGATCCAGGTGTTCACGAAGCGCGGCCGTGGCGGCGCTCCGATCTGGACGGCCGAGCTGGCGACGGGCACCGAGTGGAGCCGACGCTTCGGCGGCAAGACCGAGGCGGGCGACTATCCGTTCGGTTACGCGGGCATGGCGGAGTTCCTGTGCACGGGCGTGCTGACGTGCGGCCGTCTGGCGAACACGCCGTACAACCAGAACTACTCGCTGTCGGTGCGTGGTGGCGCGGGCGACGTGAACTACTTCCTGTCGGGCGCGTTCGGCGACCAGCAGGGGCTGCTGCCGAGCGACCACGGGGTGGACTACTCGCTGCGTGGCAACTTCGGCTTCCAGCCGACGGAGGATCTGTCGATCCAGTGGAACACGTCGTGGTCGCTGCTGGAGCTGGCGATGACGGCGCAGCAGAACAACGCGCAGAGCCTGCCGCTCAACGCGTTCCGTCAGGAGCGCAACTACTTCGGCGACGGGGACCCGGATCTGATGGCGGTCCTGCTCGATCAGGATCTGCAGGAGGACATCGAGCGGTTCACGACGGGACTGACGCTGACGTACACGCCGATCGAGCGGATGACGAACCGGTTCGTGGTCGGCTACGACTGGACGCAGCGTGAGCACCGCAACCTTCGTCCGTTCGGGTGGCCTCAGGTTCCGGACGGCTCGCTGCTGAACAACACGTTCCAGAACCGCGTGCTGTCGCTGGACTACGTGGGCTCGTACCAGTTCGACGTGACGAACACGGTGGCGAGCACGTTCTCGTGGGGTGGCCAGGCGATCGGCGACGACGAGCGCGAGATCGAGGGCTTCGGCGAGAACTTCCCGGGCGCGGCGGATCCGACGATCAGCTCGGCGGCGACGCGTCAGTCGTTCGAGAACCGGCAGAAGATCTGGAACGCCGGCTTCTTCTTCCAGAACGTGCTGGACGTGAGCCGGAAGTACTTCCTGACGCTCGGCGTGCGGGTCGACGGCAACAGCGCGTTCGGCTCGGGCTTCGGGCTGCAGGCGTACCCGAAGGCGAGCGCGTCGTGGGTGGTGTCGGACGAGGACTTCTACCCCGAGTGGGGTGAGTTCAAGCTGCGTGCCGCGTACGGTCAGTCCGGCCGGGCGCCGGGCGCGTTCGACGCGGTCCGCACCTGGGAGCCGGAAGGCCTGGCGGGCAACCCGGCGTTCGTGCCGGAGAACGTCGGCAACGACGACATCGGCCCCGAGGTCACGACCGAGCTCGAGGGCGGCTTCGACGCCTCCTGGCTCGACAACCGGATCTCGACGGCGTTCACGTACTACCGTCAGATCACGGACGAGGCGCTGTTCAACGTGCCTCAGCTTCCGTCGAACGGCTTCACGAACAGCCAGCTGACGAACATCGGCAAGCTGAAGAACAGCGGCATCGAGCTGCAGATCGACGCGAACGTCTTCGAGAGCTCGAGCTGGGGCGTGGACCTCGGCCTGAGCCTGTCGACGAACAACTCCGAGATCCTCGAGCTCAACGACCCGAGCCTCGAGACGGCCTGCTTCAAGGTCGGTTATCCGATCTTCGCCGAGTGCAACGCGAAGGTCGCCAACCCCGACGAGCTCGTCGACTCGTTCAGCGAGGTCGAGTTCGTCCAGCCGGGCGACCCGGAGTTCCAGGGCGACGGGGAAAACGAGAACCAGTACCTGTACGGCTCGAACCTGCCGACGACGTTCATCAGCCCGTCGCTGACGGTGCGGGCGCCGCGTGGCATCACGCTCAACGTGCGGGGTGACTACAAGGGCGGGTTCTACATGGACGAGCAGATGTACGCGATCGGGCGCAGCGTCCGTTCGCCGATCTGCTTCCCGTACTACCAGAACCCGCAGACGTCGAACGCGGTGCGCACGCAGATCCCGGCGATCTGGATGGCACGCTGCGGCAGCACGGCCAGGCAGGAGGGCTACATGTGGGACGCGAGCTTCTTCAAGCTCCGCAGCGTCTCGGCCACGGTTCCCGTGGACTTCCTCATGCCCGACCGCTTCAACAGCTCGATCCTGACCGTCGCGCTGAACAACTCCTTCCTCTGGATGAAGGAGATGCCCTTCATGGATCCCGAGGCCAGCTCGAACCCGCCGGGTCCCGGCGAGGCTCAGCAGGGCTACAACTACGAGGAGACCGTCCCGGCGGGTATCCAGCTCCGCATCTCGCTCCGGGTGTCCTTCTGATGAGACGGATCGAGATGAAGAACCGTACCCTTGTAACGGGGGCGCTCGCCCTCGCCGTGACGGTGCTCAGCGGATGCGAGGTCACCAACCCCGGTCCGATCCAGGACGAGTTCCTGGTCGACGAAGCGTCTCGACCGGGACTCGTCAACGGAGCCCAGCGCCAGCTCGTCGTCGGCCTCGTCGGTCAGACGGGGATCGCGCGGGAGGGCCTGCTCATGGCCCGCGAGATGATCCCGGCCGGACAGATCGGCGCCCACGGGCACGATCCCGACAACCAGGCCGGAACCGTCAACCCGGGTGAAGGCTCCGAGTTCAACGAGCTGCAGCAGGCGCGCTTCATCGCCGAGACGGCCATCGACCTCTTCGAGGAGGCCGGTGACGTCGATCCCGATCTGCTGGCTCAGGCCTACGTCTGGGCCGGCTACGCCAACCGGGTGCTCGGCGAGCACTACTGCCAGGGCGTGATCGACGGCGGCGCACCGTTCGTGGTGCCCGGTCCGAGCGTGGATCAGTCGTATCTGCGCAGGGCCGAAGCCCAGTTCACGACCGCGATCTCGCTGGCCACGGACGCCGACCTCCGGCTCGGCGCCTACGCCGGCCGGGCCCAGGTCCGGGCCTATCTGGCCACCTACGGCGCAGCCTCCTGGGCCGACGCCGCGGCGGACGCCGGCATGATCACGGACAACGACTGGAGCTACGATCTCCAGACCGACGTCTCGAACGCCGACACCCGCAACTCGCTGTTCTGGGCCGTCGCCGGACAGCCCTACGGCTCGTACTCCATGTGGGCGTCGTACTACGGCAACCAGCCCGATCTGACCCAGACCGGGCCGCCCGCCGAGGACGGCACAGGCTTCGGGGCGCCCATCCCGGGCACCGGGTACTTCGAGAACACCGGAGATCCGCGCGTCGCGTGGGAGCCGGGCCCGTCGGTCTTCGCCGTCGGTGCCCTCGACGGCTACGGACAGGTCTGGTTCCACCGGCCCACCAAGTACACCGACGCCAGCCAGCCCGTACGGCTGGCCAGCGGCCGCGAGATGCGTCTCATCGAGATCGAGGCGCAGCTCGTCGGCGGTGACTTCACGGGCGCCGTCACCGCGATCAACAACCTGCGGGCGACGATCACGACCGTGCCCACTCCGGCCAACGCCGGAGGCGGCGGCACGCCGCTGTCCGGCTGGGGCGCGCCGGCCGATGCCGCCGACGCATGGCGCATCCTCAAGCGCGAGCGCGCCATCGAGCTCTTCTACGAGGGCCGCACGCTCGGGGACCACAAGCGCTGGGCGCAGAACGCCGTGCCCGGCGACCTCGAGCTGCCCGACTTCGAAAGCGTATCTCCGCTGTTCTCCAGCGTCGAAGTCGGTCTCGATCCGGCCGAGTCCCTCATCCCGGGGCTCACCGGTCGCCAGCTCTGCTTCGACATCCCCAACGGGGAGCGCAACCTCAACCCCAACCTGGAGACCGTCGGCTGAGCCGCGCACGCTCTGGCCTCTGATCGAGGCCTGACGTAAGGTCTACGCGCCGCCCCTCGCTCTCGCGGGGGGCGGCCGTTTTCCCTTCCGGCTGCATCGAAACGAGGAGGGCAGCCGGGCGTACGAAATGGTGTCCGAAGGCTCGTCCCAACGCGTTCTCGCCGAGGTACCCGGTGCGACTCCGCTTCCACCTCCCGCTGCTGTCCAGCGCGCTGCTGGCGTGCGCGCTGGCTTCCGGGTCGGTGGCGGCCCAGGAGACCGGGACGCTCCGGGGACGGATTGTCGACGCCGGAACGGGCGCCCCCGTCGCCGATGTCGTGGTCCGCGTGCCCGGGCTTCCGGCGGTGGCCTCCGACGAGATCGGCGCCTTCGAGATCGACGACATCCCCATCGGCCCGAACCGCGTCACCTTCGAGCACCTCGGCTACGGTACGTACGTCCGCACGGTCGACGTCGAACCCGGTGGCGTGACCGCCTTCCGCATCTCGATCGCGACTCGCGCGCTCGAGCTGGCACCGGTCGTTGTCGAGACGACTTCGCCTCTGGAGGAGCGCAGGATCAACTCCGGATTCTCGGTCAACGAGATCGGCGCCCAGCGGATCGACGAGGCGGCGCGTGCGGGCCTCGACCTCGCCGAGCTGATCCAGACCGCCCTGCCGGGAGTGGAGACCCGGGCCAGCGTCGGCAACGCGGTGTGCGTGACGTACCGCCCGATCCGTACGGGGAACAACAACGCCAGCGGCTGTGACGGGGTCGAGGTCCGACTCGACGGCGTCCCGATCTCCGACCCGGCCTACATCTACCGCGCCATCCCGCTCAGCGACATCGAGCGGATCGAGATCATGTCCCCCGCGCAGGCGGGGGCTCAGTACGGCATGCGGAGCGGCCAGGGCGTCCTCCTCATCGAGACGAAGGAGGCGACGGCCGCACAGCGCAGCGACCGGAGCCGCTACCTGACCGGCTGGAGCTGGGAGGCCGAAGCCGAGCCGTATCCGTGGCTGAAGGTCGTCGGCAGCAGCGCGCTCGCGACCGCCGCCACGGTGAGCCTCTCCCTCGTCCTCGCCGACGGCTGCTTCCGCACACCGGAGGACAAGCCCCTCGCCCTTCGGACCGAATGCGGCCCGCTGGGCACGGCCGGAGCCAGCATCGGTAGCGTCGTGCTACCCTCCCTGGCCGGAGGACTGGCCGCCGGATGGGCCGGATCGACACCGCGCAGCCGCGGACGGCTCGTCCCGTCGATGGTCGCCTCTTCGATCGCGCTCGCCGGTGGCTACCTCATGGTGATCGGCGGCGACGGCGCCACCGAAGGGCTCGGCGCCGCCGTGCTCTTCCTGGGGGTTCCCCTCACCCAGACGCTGACGGACCGCGTGCTGCGCGTCCTGCGCTGAGGCGCCGGGCCCTCCCCTGACCCCGCACGATTGCGCAGATTCTCCCTATGCGAACCCACGTCTCTTCAAGGCTCCCCGGCCTCGGCCTGGCCGCGGCGCTGCTCACCGCGTCCGCCGGCTGCTTCCAGTACGTCCCCGCCGACGTCTCCGCGGTCCCCGAGGGTACGTCGGCCCGGATCGTCATGACCCGCATGGGAGGCGAGCAGCTCCGCGAAGCCGTCCCGGACACACGAGACGGCGCCCCGGTCCGCGGAACGGTCGTGGGGACGGACAACGGAGACCTCCTCCTCAACGTCCCCGTGGCTCAGCGCCAGGTGGGGAGCGCCAGCCGGACGATCCAGCAGCGGGTACGCATTCCCGTGGGCGAGATCGTCTCCTTCGAGCGCCGGGAGCTCAACACCACCGCCACCGTTCTGACGATCGGAGCCGGGACGGCCGCGGTCATCGGGCTGGTCTTCGCCATCACCGAGTCGCGTAAGGGGGACAATCCCGATCCCCCGGATCCCCCGGACGACGCGATCGTGGAGATCCCGATCCTGTCCATCCTCTTCGGACGATGAGCCGATGAAGACCCGTTGGCCGACGGCATTCTGTGCGATGCTCGCCCTCCTGGCCGCCGGAGCGTGCCTGGAGGAGGACGTGACCGGCGTGCGGACCGCCGACATCGACCTGGTCGTGGCGCAGACGACCGTCTCCACCGGCGAGGTCGTGAACGTCACCTTCGAGGCCCAGGGCACGGGGATCGCACGGATCGTCATCGACTGGGGCGACGGGCAGTCCGACACCACCACCTTCTCCGGTCCCGTCGAGGCCGCCGGCGACCGGACGCACGCGTACGCAGCGGCGGGCACCTACATCCTCGTGGGTACCGTGGCGGCTTCGGCGGGGGTCGCGGCGGACAGCGTCACCATGACGGTGAACTGACGGTGCTGCGTCTGCTCGCCGTGGCCACGGCGGCGCTCGCTTCCGGAAGCGCGCTCGCGGCCCAGGATGCGCCGACACCGTCGGCTCCGGCGGCCCGCAGCCCCGCCCACACCCACATCCGCCACGTGGCGGAGAGCTTCCGCGGGACGCCGGACCGCAGAGGTCTCCTCCCCACGGCGGTGGCCGAGGCCGAGATCGCCGTGCGCCACGCCGCGCTCGCCGGGTCGGAACCGGCCGACCTGGCGGCCATGCAGCGCCACGCCGGGCACGTCCTGCACGCGCTCGACCCCTCCGCGATCGAGGGGGGCCCGGGCCTCGGCTACGGCGTGATCCGCGCCGCGGAGCGGACGGCGCACTGGGCCGGGCTCGCCGTGGCCAGCGACGGGGGCGGCGATGCGATTCGGACCCACGGCCCCCACGTCGCGGGCGCGGCCCGAGGCGCCGCGGTCCGGGCCGGTGAGGCCGCGGAGGTCGCCCGCGAGGTCATGGAAGCCGATTCCGCCGAGGAGGCAGCGGCGCTGGTGGAGCGGCTCGTCGAGCTGGTCACGCAGATGACCGACGGGCTCGACGCCGACGCGGACGGCCGGATCTCGTGGCAGGAGGCCGAGGGTGGCCTGGCGCAGGCGCGGCAGCATCTCGACTTCCTCCTCAGCGGCGAGGGGCTGACCGGATGACGTACCCGAGCGGGCCGCGGCCGGGAGCCGTGAGCACCGTCCGCGCCGTGACGCTCGGGGCGCTGATCGTCACGGGCCCGACGGTCGCGGGCGCCCAGGTCGTGGATTCGACCGCCGTCGACTCGACGGGGCTCGGAGTCGTCGTCGACTCGACGCTCGCGGGGGCGGACACGCTCGCGTTCGATTCCCTCGCCCGGGTCATGGCGCTCCCGCCGGAGATCATCGACCACCTCGAGTCGATCACGACCTCGTCGTTCGAGACGCCCTTCCAGATGGGACTCCTGCCGACCGGGATGGTCGAAGCCGCGATCGCGTCCGAGTACGTCTCCGTGGCCGGAAGCGATTCCCTGGACGTGGGCCGCATGACCCGCAACATGGTCCACGTGCTCCACGCCATCGATCCGAGCCTCGTGGGTGGCGGCCTCGGGCTCGGGTACGGCTTCCGCAGGGCCGCCGCCGGCGTCCGGCAGGCCGCGCGTCTGGCGGCTTCGGCTCCGGGGGCCTCCGACGTGCTGCTCTACCACGCCTCCTTCATCGAGGATGCGGCGAACGGCGCGCTGGCCCGAGCGGACGAGGCGGTGGCGGTGGCACGCTCGATCCGATCGTCGAGCGATCCCGAGGCGATTCGGCCGCTGCTCGACCGGCTGGCCGGCCTGGTGCGCGCCATGGCGTACGGCTTCGACGCCGACCGGGACGGGCGGATCGGTCACACGGCGGCCGAGTCGGGGCTGGCCCAGGCGGCGTATCACCTGGCGCTGGTCCGGCGCGTGGAGGGGCTCGCCCCCGCCCCGCCCCTGCCGGCCGGGCTCCCGCTGCCCGCGTCGCTGATCGTGCCCGGCTACGCCCGCGGCGGTACCGGGCCCGGCCGCTAGGCGGCTACTCGCAGGAGACGCAGTTGTTGTTGTTCTTCGAGCCCAGGCTCTCGAGCAGCGCGATCGTCTCCGGGAACGGCGAGATGCGCTGGACCGGCCCGTTGGCCATGTCCGCGGTCGTCTGACCGCTGCGCGCCACCACGGTGGCGTCCGCTCCCTTCTCGACCAGGTAGAGGATCACCTCGTTGTCGCCTCGCGACGCCGCCCAGTGCAGCGGGGCGAAGCCGTTGGCGTCCCGCGCGTTCACGTCCGCACCGAGCTCCTCCACCAGGTACTTCACGGCCGGAAGCCACGAGTCGGGTGCATGCCGGTGCGAGACCCCGGCGAAGCCGGTGCCGTAGGCGTGCCCCGTGGCCGCGTGGATCGGATAGACGTCCGGACCGCCCTCGGGGACGGGCGGGAGACCGGACGGATCCGGTCCGTCGTCACCACCGCCACGCCGGAACCGGCGCGCGGGCGCCTTCATCGTGGGGACGTTCGGATCGGCCCCCGCGGCCACGAGCATCCGCATGGCCGGGAGGTCCAGCGCGTACGCGGCGCGCCAGAACGGCGTCGAGCCCCGCGTGTCCACGTCGAGCTGCGAGAACGTGTACTCCATGAACCAGAGGTGCTTGGAGAGCCGGACGTTCACGTCGGCGCCGGCGTCGATCAGCGCCCGCATCACGTCCAGGTGCGTCGCCTGCTGCTGCTGGTACGCCTGCTGCTGCGGGTAGCGCGCCTTGGGCGCCCAGTACGTGTTGATGGTCGCGTACAGGGGCGTCAGGTTCGCGTGGCTCGCCAGGTTGGGATCCGCGCCCCGCTCGAGGAGGTCGAGCCCGAGGTCGTAGTGCCCGTTGATCATCGCCATGAGGAGCGGGGACGTCAGGTCGCCCTCGGTCCGCTGGTCGATGTCGGCGCCGGCGTCGAGGAGCGCGAAGGCCGCCTCGGCCTCGCCCTCCCGCACGGCGTGGTGCAGCGCGGTCAGCCCGCCTGTCCGGAAGACGAGATCCGGGTAGGAGTTGCTGTACTCGCCGTCCGCATTGGCCGTCAGG
>CALJLC010000367.1 GCA_937982605.1 uncultured Gemmatimonadales bacterium
ATCGACGACGACGGGTGGGTCGCCGAGATCGCGATCCCGATGATCACGCTCCGCTTCCCCTCCGCCGGCGCGCAGAGCTGGGGCATGAACATCCAGCGCAACATCGGGCGGAAGAACGAGCAGGCCTTCTGGGCTCCGGTCTCGCAGGAGTTCTCGATCTATCGCGTCAGCCGCGCGGGGACGCTCACCGGGATGCGTGACCTCGATCGCGGCATGGACCTGCGGATCACCCCGTTCGTGACGGGCGGCGCCAGCTCCGTGCTCGAGCAGAGCGTCGTCACCGACGACCTGGAGGGAGACGTGGGCGTCGACGTGAAGTACGGGATCACGCCCGGGATCAACCTGGATCTCACGGTGAACACCGACTTCGCCCAGGCGGAGGTGGACGACGAGCAGGTCAACCTCACCCGCTTCCCGCTCTTCTTCCCCGAGAAGCGCGACTTCTTCCTCGAGAACTCGGGGCAGTTCAACGTCGGCTCGGTCAACGCCTTCAACCGGTACGCCGACCTCTTCTTCAGCCGGCGCATCGGGCTCACGGAGGCCGGAGACGCGGTGCCGATCATCGCCGGGGCCCGGCTCACCGGGAAGGTGGGCCGCAACGACATCGCGGTGCTCAACGTCCAGACGAACGAGTTCGACGGGCTGGCGGGGTCCCCCGCGAGCTCGGCGGAGAACTTCCTCGTCGCCAAGTACAGCCGGAACGTCTTCGCGCGCTCCCGCATCGGCGCGCTCTTCATCAACAAGGCGTCGACGAACTTCATCGGACGCCTCGACGACGATCGCGTGAATCGCACCTACGCCGTCGACGCGGTGATCGCGCCGCACCCGAACTTCAACGTCACCACCTGGATCGCGAAGACCGAGACGCCCGACTTCGTGATTCCCGCCGACGATCCCGCCACGCCCGACCGCGACGACCTCGGCTACGGCGAGATGGGCGGTTACGTGAACGCCACCTGGCTCGATACCGACTGGCGCATCTACGGCGAGTACGCGGATCTCGACAAGGACTTCAACCCCGAGGTGGGCTTCCTGCCGCGGGCCGGCATCCGCTCGACGCGCCTCCACCTGGAGCGGAACCCCCGGCCGGACTTCCTCGGCATCCGCGTGCTGTCCCCGATGGTGAACTACCAGTACACGAGCAGCCAGACGGGGCTCAAGCTCGCGACCCGCTGGCACTACATGCTCGGCGTCCGCTTCGACAACGGCGCCTTCTTCAACGTCTGGTTCAACGACCACTTCGACCGGGTCGAGGAGGGCTTCTCGCTGAACGGCGTCCAGATCCCCGCAGGCGACTACGAGTTCGGCGAGTGGCGCGTATCCTTCGATTCCAATCCTTCGCGCCGCGTCTACTACGGGCTCATGGCGTCCCCGCAGAGCTTCTACGGCGGTGACCGGCTGGACATGCAGGCCACGCTGGGGGCCCGCGTCTCGGATCGACTCTCCACGGAGGCCAGCTACACCCGCAACGACGTCTCGCTGCCGGCGGGGGACTTCGTCGTGGACCTGGCCGCGTTGCGCGTGGACTTCACGCTCTCCCCCACGATGTCGCTCCGGTCGCTCACGCAGTACAACTCGCAGGCAGACCAGTTCGGGACGAGCGCTCGTTTCCGGTGGACCTACCGACCCGGGAGCGACCTCTTCGTCGTGTACAACGAGCTGCGCCGCGACCGGCAGACGAACCTCTTCTTCCGGGACCGGAGCCTGATCCTCAAGGCGACCTTCCTGATGACACGGTAGGAACGGCACCACCGCGCCCGACCGTCACGGACCCTCCGGGGCGCCCTCCGGGATCGACGCGCGCAGCGCCCGATACCGGGCGCCGAGGGCCACCGCCCGCGCCGTCACGTAGAAGCAGAACGCCATCCAGAGGCCGAGGTTGCCCCACCGCGGGACGAGGAGCAGCGAGACCCCGATGAAGGCAAGGCACGACAGGACGCTCGCGTTGCGCATGTCGCGGGTGGCGGTGGCGCCGATGAAGATCCCGTCGAGCTGAAAGGCCGCGAAGGAGAGCGCGACGTAGAGCGCCGTGAGCGGCAGATACGACACGGCGACCGCCCGGACCGGCTCCAGATCCGTGAGGAGCCGGGCGGCCGGTGCCCCGCCCACGAGCACGAGCGCGGCGAGCGCGAGCGCGGTCCACGCGGCGAGCGTCGACGCAGCGCGTACCGCCCGGTCGAAGGCAGCGCGCCGGGCGGCGCCCACCGCGCGGCCCACGAGGATCTCCGTGGCGTGGGCGAAGCCGTCGAGGAGGTACGCGCTCATCGACACGAGCTGGAGCAGCACGTGGTTCGCCGCCAGGATCTCGTTGCCGAAGCGGGCGCCCTGGTTGGTGAACCAGGCGAAGCCGGTCAGCAGGAAGAGCGTGCGGATCATGATGTCCGCGTTGGCACCGAGCGTCTTCAGGGCGCGGGCGCGGTCCAGGATGCGGTCGCGTGGCCAGAAGGCCTCGGCGTCGTCGTGCCGGGAGCGCAGGATCGAGCGGATCAGCACGAGCCCGTAGGCGAGCGTGACCCATTCGGCGATCGCCGTGCCGAGCGCGATGCCCCGCACGCCCATCCCCAGCACTCCGGCGAAGGCGACGTCGAGAAGGATGTTCAGGCCGTTGAGGACGATCTGCGTCCGCAGCACGTCGCCCGTGCGGCCGAGTCCGACGAGGGAGCCGAGCACGGCGAAGGTGCCGAGCGCGCCGGGGGCGCCCCAGATGCGCACCTCGAAATACGCCCGCGTGAGGGACTCCACGGCTTCGGTGGCGCCGAGGAGTCGGAGCGCCACCCACGCGATGGGCGCCTGGAAGAGCACCAGGGTGGTCCCGATGCCACCGGCCAGGAGGAGCGCACGGCCGAGGGTGGCACGGACCTCCGGCTCGTCGCCGGCGCCCGACGCCTGCGCGGTGAAGCCGGTCGTCCCCATGCGCAGGAAGCCGAAGCTCCAGTACACGAAGTTGAAGACGAGCGCACCGAGCGCGATGGCGCCGAGCCCCTCCACCGAGCCGAGATTGCCGATCACCGCCGTGTCGACGATGCCCAGGAGGGGCACCGCCGAGTTGGCCAGGACGATCGGCCAGGCGAGCCGGACGATCTCGCGGCGGGCCGCCGCTGCGTCGTCGCTCGGGGGGTGGGAGTCGGACATGGACGGGAGTCGGCGGCGAGGCGGCGGGCGCATGATATACCGGTGGCCGAGGTGGCGCGCCTGTCGAAGCCGCCCGGTGCCCCGCATCTTGACCGCGCCGCCCCACGCCGACCCCGACCGGAGGCATCCATGTCCGAGCCGTCGATCCGAAGCGCACCGGGACTGTCGAGGCGTGAGGCGCTCCGCCGGGGCGGAGTCGTGGCGGCGGGAGCCGCGGTCTTCCCGAGCGGGCTCGTCGAGCGGCTGGCCCGGCTGGCGCCACAGGAGGCGGTCGTCCCGTGGACGAACGCGCCGCCGGCCGGAGGCCGCGCGAACACCCTCGACTGGCAGGCGCTCACCTCGTGGATCACCCCGGTTCAGGACCTCTTCAGCGTCGGGCACTACGGCACGCCGGAGATCGACGCCGCGGCCTGGCGCCTGGAGGTCGGCGGGCTGGTGGAGCGGCCCACGACACTGACGCTCGACCAGGTGCGCGCGCGACCGAGCACGGACGTCACCATGCTCCTCGAGTGCGCCGGCAATCGCGGCTTCGCGACGTTCATGGGCGCGGTCCACAACGCCACCTGGACGGGGACGCCGCTCGCGGCGCTTCTCGACGACGTCGGTGTGCGGCCCGACGGGATCGAAGTGGTCTTCTTCGGGGCCGACGTCGGCACGGAGACGATCCGCGACGTCGAGGTGCAGCAGCGCTTCGCGCGGAGCCTCTCGCTGGAGGACGCGATGGAGTCCGGGGCGATCCTGGCCTGGGCGGTGAACGGAGAGCCGCTGCCCGTCGGCAACGGCTTCCCTCTCCGGCTCGTCGTTCCCGGGTGGTACGGGGTGGCGAACGTGAAGTGGCTCGAGCGCATCGAGGTTCGGAGCACCCGCTTCATGGGCAAGTTCATGGCCCGCGACTACGTGACGCTGCGCCTCGAGGGCTCCGAGGCGGATGGTACGTGGGCGGAGACGTCGGTGGGCCGGACGAACCTGAACTCGATCCCGGCAAGGGTCGTGCGCACGGACGGCGGCTATCGCATTCACGGGGCAGCATGGGGTCGCCCGATCGAGCGGGTCGAGGTCCGCATCGACGACGGCACCTGGCGCGAGGCGGTGCTGGGGGAGGGCAGGGACGATCCGCACACGTGGACCTTCTGGCACCTGGACTGGGACGCCCGGCCGGGCCCGCACACCGTGACGTCACGCGCCGTCGCCACCGACGGCTCGATTCAGCCGGCGGCCGACGATCCTTCCCTCGTCCAGAAGATCACGTACTGGGAGAGCAACGGTCAGGTCACGCGGGAGATCACGATCTGAGGGGCGGGCGGCCCTCCGCCCGCGCGCTCGCGGCGTGAGCCGTTGAGCGCCAGCCCGGTCGACGGTCTCCGCTTCCGGTGGCCGTGGCGACCCTATCAGCAGCGCGTCCTGGACGCCGTGGAGCGGCACCTCCGGGACCGGCGACTCCACATCGTGGCCGCGCCGGGTGCCGGCAAGACCTCCCTGGGGCTGGAGGTGTTCCGTCGGCTGGGTCGGCCGGCCCTCGTGCTCGCGCCCACGCTCACCATCCGAGACCAGTGGATCCTCCGGCTCGGAGACTTCGGTCCGGAAGACCCCGGCTCGTGGACGTCGACCCGACTCGACGCCCCGGCGTTCTTCACGGCCGCCACCTATCAGGCCCTCCTCACCCGCTCGCGGGCCGACGCGCTCGCCGCGACCGGGGCGGCGGAAGACGGGGACAAGCACGATCTCGTCGAGGAAGCGGTCGAGGCGCCGACCCGCGACGACGAGGCCTCGCTCGTGGAGCTGCTCCGCCGTGCCGGTGTGGGCACGCTGATTCTCGACGAGGCGCATCACCTGAAGCGCGCGTGGTGGCGCTCGCTGACACGAGTCGTCGAGGAGCTCGACGACCTCCAGCTCGTGAGTCTCACGGGCACGCCCCCCTACGACGCGACCGGGGTGGAGTGGCGCCGCTACGAGGAGCTCTGCGGCCCGATCGACGAGGAGATCAGCGCACCCGAGCTGGTGAAGGCCGGGACGTTGTGCCCGCACCAGGACTTCGTCTTCGCCGTGTCTCCGTCCGATGAGGAGTCGGCCTCGGTGCGCGCGCACGACGAGCGGGTGAGCCACACCCTGGCGATGCTCCTGGAGGACCCGACGCTGCAGGCGGCCGTCGACGCGCACCCGTGGCTGGCCGAAGCGCCGCCGATCGAGGACGTGCTCGACGACCCGGAGCTCGCGGTGGCGCTCCTCTGTTACGCGGAGGCGACCGGCGCAGGCGGAACCGCTTCGCTCGCCTCGGCGCTCGAGCTGCTCGGTGAGCCGCTCCCGCCGCTCACCCGGGCGCGGTGGGAGCTCCTCCTGCGCGCGTACCTCTTCGGGTCGACGTTCGCGCTCGACGAAGACGGCCGAGCCGGCCGCGCGGCGCTGGCGGGGCGCCTCCGCACGGACGGCCTGCTCTGGAGGCGGAGTCTCCGCCTGGTCGCCTCACCCGAGGTGGACCGGGCGCTCTCGTTGAGCGGGCAGAAGGTGGAGGCGTGCGTTGCCGTCCACGAACGCGAGCGATCGGTCCGGGGCGACGGGCTTCGGCAGGTCTTCCTCTTCGACTACATCCGCGACGGCGCGCTGGACTCCGAGACCGGGTCGGCCCCGCCCGAGCTCGGCGCCTTCCCGGTCTTCGACCGGCTGCGCCGCCCCGACGTCGGGCTGCTCACGGGTCGGCTGGCCGCGGTCCACGAGTCTCGCGTCGACGCGCTGGCCCCGGAGATCGGGCGGAGTGCCCTCACGGCGCTACCTCGGCGCCCGGGGTGGTTCCGGATCGACGGCGTCCCCAGCGGCGTGGTGGTCTCGGCGATGACACGGCTCCTCGAGACGGGAGCGATCCACCTGCTGGTCGGAACCCGTTCGCTGCTCGGCGAGGGGTGGGACGCCCCGGCGGTCAACTCGATCGTCCTGGGGAGCTATGTCGGCGCCTTCGTCTCGACCAACCAGATGCGCGGACGGGCCATCCGCACCGATCCGGCGGACCCGGACAAGGTCGCCAGCGTCTGGCACGTCCTCGCGGTCCAGCCCGACACGCCGACCGGATTCCTCGATGTCGAGCAGCTCCGCAGGCGGTTCTCCACCTTCGTGGGGCTCTCGGCGGACGGCTCGACCATCGAGTCGGGCCTCGATCGTCTCGCGCTCCACCCGCTCGAACGGGCGGAGGACGTGGCGGCCTTCAACGCCGAACAGGCGAAGCGCCTCGACCGGCTGCCCGGTGTGGCTCGGGGCTGGCGCCGCGCCATCGAAGGAGCGGACGTCGGGCGGGTCGTGCCCACGATCTCGTTCAGCGACCCGCCGACGATGCGTACGCTCCACGTCCGGCGAACGCTCCACTACGCCCTGCTGGAGCTGGCGCTGGCCTCCGTCGTCGCCGCCGGGGGCCTCTTCCGCCACGTCCTGGGCGGCTTCGGCGTCGCCGCGGCGGTCAGCGCCGGCATGTCGATGCTCTTCCTGGCCCCCCGAGCATGGCGCGTGGCGCGTCTCGCCCTCCTGCACGCTCCGGTGGACGGGAGCGTCCGGCAGATCGGGCTGGCCGTGGCCGAGACGCTGACGGAGCTGGGCCTGCTCGACGAGCCCCCGCTGCGGGTGCACGTGGAGCGAGGGTTGGACGGGACGGTGGCGCTCTCCGTGGACGGCGGGAGCTTCCGCGATCAGTCGCTCTTCGCGGACGCCGTGGGAGAGGTGCTCGGGCCGATCGACAACCCCCGCTATCTCGTCACCCGTCCGCGGAAGAGACTCCGCCGAGAGCGCGAAGACGTGCACGCCGTACCGACGGTGTTCGGCACCCGACGCGGTCGAGCCGACGCGTTCCACGCGGCGTGGGTCGAGCACGTCGGCGGAGGCGAGCTCATCTACACCCGACGGGACGAAGGTCGGCGACTGCTGCTGTCGGCGCGGGCGCGCTCCTTCGCCGGAGGGTTCGAGGCCGCGGGAGAGCGGGTCGACCGCTGGCGGTGAGGCGAGACGGTCAGCCGTCCCCGGTCGCGTCGGTGCGAAGCAGGTCGAACGGGTCGTCCACCGTCCGGGCCCGCGCCTTGAGATCGTCGAGCGCCGCCACGAGATCGCCTCCGTGTCCCTCGAGGAACGCGTCGAAGGCGCGCAGGCGATCGTAGTAGCGTACCCGCGAGAGGAGCGTCGCGTTGTTGAGCGGCGTGTCCCGGAAGCCCGCGAACGTGAACTGCTCGAGCTCCGGCGCGACCTCGGTGTCGAAGCGGGCGAGCGCGTCCGCGAACACCCGCTCCCGAGCCTCGAGCTTCGCCTCGTAGGTGAGGGCCGGATCCCCGTAGACACCCTCGAGCTCTTCGACGAAGGGACCCAGGTAGTCGCTGAAGCGCTGGAAGTCGCGCCAGCGGGCCTGAGCGCGCCGGCACTTCACGGAGTCGGGGCCGCCACCCTGCCGCGTACAAAAGAAGCGGGCAGCCGCCACGCGTCCCACGAAGGTCGCGAAGCTCTCGTTGAACCCCACGTGCCCGGGCACGAAGAGGTGCTGGTGCGACAGCTCGTGCAGCACCGTGGTGACGACCTCGACGTCGTCGGTATCGAGCGCGGTCGAGAGGATCGGGTCGTTGAACCAGCCGAGAGTGCTGAACGCGGCGGTCGGGCGCACCCAGGTGTCGAAGCCCTCCGCCGCCAGATCGGCCTCCTCGTCGAGCGCGCTCTGCAGCGAGAAGTGACCCTTGTACGGGACGTGCCCGACGATCGGGAACCACCAGGTCTTGGGTACGAGACGGTCCTTGTACGCCGCGGTCACCACCATCGCGAGCGTATCCCGATCGAGCTTGGTGTACATCGTGTACGAGTCGCCGACGTCGATGCCGAGCTCGTCGGCGGCGAAGCGGCGCGCCTCCACCACCCAG
The DNA here is from genome assembly GCA_937982605.1 of uncultured Gemmatimonadales bacterium. Taxonomy (GTDB): domain Bacteria; phylum Gemmatimonadota; class Gemmatimonadetes; order Longimicrobiales; family Gaopeijiaceae; genus UBA2589. The sequence goes on from CALJLC010000367.1 coordinate 8,007, forward strand.
GCGAGCTTGGCGCGGGTGTCGGCATCGACGGTGGAGTCCGCGAGCACGGCGTGGATCGGCTGGCGGGCCCGCAGGATCCGCGCCTCGGCGATCCCCGCCTTGACGACGTAGACGGGAGAGCACGCCGCGCAGCCCGCGACGAGCGCGAGCGCACCCACGGCCAGCGCGGTGCGGAGCGTCCTTCGCCGGGTCGGCGAGGCGTCGGAGGCAGGGGGCGTCGACTCGGTCACACCGCTGGTACCGGCGGAGCCCCCGGCTGTTTCCTGCGGCGTCGGGATCGGCCAACGGGAAAGACCCACGGGGGCGGGCTCGTAGGGGATCGTGACGGCCACGACGATGCGGTGTCCCGGGCGGGAGGACGGCGATGAGCGAGCGGCGCAGGACGACGGCCATCCGACTGGCGACGGCGGGGATCTGCCTCGCCGCGGCCGCGGCGGGCTTCGACCCGACGCCGGCGTCGGCCCAGGGGCCGCCGTGCACCGCCGACGAGGCGTTCCACGCGCTCGACTTCTGGCGCGGCGAGTGGACGGTCTGGGTCGACGGGACCCGGGTGGGCACGAACCGGATCCGGGCGGTCCAGGGCGGGTGCGCGGTGGAGGAGCACTGGGAGGACGTCAACGGCGGCACCGGTCAGAGCCTGTTCTACTACCTGCCGGTCGAGGCCGTGTGGAAGCAGGTCTGGGTCACGCCGGGCGCGCGCGTGGCCGGCGGCGTGAAGGAGAAGGTCGGCGTGGACGGGGCGCCGGAGGGGGCGGTTCGCTTCCGGGGCACGATCCGGCGCGCGGACGGCGTCACCTACGAGGACCGCACGACGCTCACCCCCCTCCCGGGCGGCCGAGTGCGCCAGCACATCGAGATCTCGACGGACGGCGGCGCGAGCTGGCGCACGACCTTCGACGCCGAGTACCGGCCGGCCGGCGGCTGAAAGAGCGGGCCGGCCCGCGTGTCGGCGGACCGGCCCGGTGTTGGCGGTCGGAGACTCGACCGGCCCGGGGCCGCTAGCGGCCTCCTCCGATCTGCCGCATGAGCGGGACGCCGCCCTCCGTCGGGACGTAGACCACCGACCCGCCCGGGAGCGTGGCGAGCTGCTCGATGTACTTGAAGGTCAGGTACTCGGGCGTGAGGCCCTCGGAGATGATCTTCTGCGCCTCGGCGATGCCGCGCGCCTCCTCGATCGCCTGCTGCGCCCGCTCCTGGATGATCTCGGTCTGGAAGCGCTCCTGCTCGACCTGCTGCTCGCGCTCGAGCTTCGCCTCGATCGCCTCACGCACGCGGGGCGGCGCCTGGATGTCGCGCACGAAGACGTCGACGACCTGGATGCGGTCGCCCGCCTTGGCCTGGATCTCCTGACGCATGTCGTTGGCGATCTCGCGGCGGTCCGGCGAGAAGATCTCGTTGATCGACTTCGTCGCGACCGCGTCGCGGACGCCGTTGCGCATGGCGTTGAGCACGATGCTGCTCTTGATGCTCCGCTCGCTGCCGAGCCGCTGATA
>CALJLC010000368.1 GCA_937982605.1 uncultured Gemmatimonadales bacterium
CCGCCACGATCGTGCCGGCCACGCCGAGCTTGTCCCAGCGGCGCTTGCGGGCGGTGAGCTCGCGCCCGTAGCGCCACCACGCCTCTTCCGTGAGCTGTGCCCGCCCGACGCGGACGATCTCGAGGGGGCCGCTGCGCAGGAGCGCGATGTTGTCGGTCTGGGAGAGCAGCCGCGCGCGGTCCGTCGTGAGCTTCTCGAGCTCCTCGAGCGCCTCCCAGCGGTCCTCGATCGGCATGAGGGACCACCGGCGGCACGAGGCGCAGATCGCCCAGAGCCGGCCCCGCCCGGGGTCGTACGCCAGGCGTCGTCCGTTGGGGACGTGCTCGAGCTGCTCGTTCGCCTCGAAGGGCGTTGCGCAGACGAGGCAGCGAGTGAACACGCGAGGCTCCCGGCGCGGGGGTAGGCACGTGAGGGGCTACACGCGATGATACGCAGCGGATCCCGGTAGCCTTCTCGACCCAGCCGATGCTGCTCGTCATCGACAACTACGACTCCTTCACCTGGAACCTGGTGCAGCTCCTCGGGACGCTGGGCGCCGATCCGCTGGTGGTGAGGAACGACGAGCGCACCGTCCACGAGCTGGCGGGGCTCGGGCCCTCGCACGTGGTTGTGTCTCCGGGCCCGTGCACGCCCGCGGAGGCGGGTGTCAGCGTCGAGGCCTTCCGCGTCCTTGGCGGGCAGGGGATCCCGATGCTCGGCGTCTGCCTCGGCCATCAGAGCCTGGGCGAGGCGTTCGGCGGCCGGACCGTGCGCGCGCGGCGGGTGATGCACGGCAAGACCGGCTCGGTGCGCCACGAGGGCGATCCGCTCTTCGCCGGCGTCCCGCTGCCCTGGCCGGCCGCCCGATACCACTCGCTGGTGACGGAAGCCGCGGCGCTTCCCGAGGCCCTGGAGGCGATCGCCTGGAGCACCGACGCCGAGGAGGAAGGCGAGATCCAGGCCGCGCGCCACCGCGAGCTCCCGCTGGTGGGGGTCCAGTTCCACCCCGAGTCGCTCTTCGGAGAGCACGGGGAGCGGATCGTCCGCAACTTCCTCGAGATGCGCTGACGAGCGCCGGGTGCCGCAACGATCACGATGCGACCGGGCCGCCCCGGCGCCGGTTGACCCTCCCGCGCGTTTTCCGGTAGCTTTCACGGCGTGAATTTTGCATTCTCGCTCCGCCTCTCCGGCCTCGGAAACGCGTCTTGAGCGGCCAGGTCCTCGGCATCGTCCCGGCCCGGCTGGCGTCGACCCGCCTCCCCGACAAACCGCTCTACCCCCTCCTCGGTCGACCCCTCATCGAGTGGGTCTGGCGTCGCGTCGAGGCGATGACGGTCCTCGACCGCGCGGTGGTGGCCACCGACTCCGAGGCCGTCGCCGACGTCTGCCGCGCGCTGGGCGCCCCCGTGGAGCTCACGTCGCCGGACCATCCGTCGGGCACGGACCGGGTCGCGGAGGTGGCCGACCGCCCCGAATACCGCGGCTTCGACTTCATCGCCAACGTCCAGGGTGACGAACCGCTCCTCAAGGAGGCGCACCTGGACGCCGCGATCCGGCTCGTTCGGGATCAGGGGTGGCAGGTCGGCACGTGCGCGACGCCCCTGCTCGACGAGGAAGCCCGCAAGGACCCCTCGGTGGTGAAGGTCGCCCGAGCCTCCACCGGCCGGGCGCTCTACTTCTCCCGCGCGCCCATCCCGTACAAGCGGGACGGCAAGCCGGAGGCCGAGGACCTCGAGCGGGAACCGTTCCTCCGACACATCGGGCTCTACGCCTACACGCGCGACGCCCTGGCGGACTGGGTTGCGCTGGCCCCGTCCCGGCTCGAGCGGCTCGAGATGCTCGAGCAGCTCCGCCCGCTGGAAGCCGGGCTCCGGATCGGAGTCGCGGTGGTCGGCGCGGCGGACCCCGGCGTGGACACGCCCGCCGACGCCGTCCGCATGGAAGCGAGACTCGCCGAATTGAACGCCCCCACCTTCGCATGACGAACTCATGACCGAATCGGACGCCCGACCCACCAAGTACATCTTCGTCACCGGAGGCGTGGTCTCGTCTCTCGGCAAGGGGATCGCGGCGGCCTCGATCGGCCGGCTCCTCAAGGAGCGGGGCCTGCGGGTCACGCTCCAGAAGTTCGATCCCTACATCAACGTCGACCCGGGCACGCTTTCCCCGTACCAGCACGGCGAGGTCTTCGTCACCGACGACGGGGCCGAGACCGACCTCGACCTGGGTCACTACGAGCGCTTCATCGACGAGTCGCTCTCCCAGGACAACAACATCACCACCGGCCGGATCTACCAGACCGTCATCGAGAAGGAGCGCCGCGGCGACTACCTCGGCTCGACGGTCCAGGTCATCCCGCACATCACCGACGAGATCAAGGCGGCCATCAGCCGCCTCGCGGACGACAACGACGTCGTCATCACCGAGATCGGCGGCACGGTCGGCGACATCGAGTCGCTCCCCTTCCTGGAGGCGATCCGGCAGTTCCGCGTCGACGTGGGACGCGAGAACGCGATCTTCGTCCACCTGACGCTGGTGCCGTACCTCTCCGCGGCCGGCGAGCTCAAGACGAAGCCGACCCAGCACTCGGTCCGGGAGCTGATGGAGATCGGAATCCAGCCGCACGTGCTCATCTGCCGTGCCGAGCAGCCGCTCTCCAAGGAGATCAAGCGCAAGATCGCCCTCTTCACCAACGTGGAGACCGACGCGGTGCTCGAGTCTCCCGACCTGTCGACGATCTACGAGGTGCCGCTCGCGCTGAAGCGGCAGAAGGCCGACGACGTCATCCTGGAGCGGCTCGGCCTGCGCGGCCTGCCCCAGCCCGATCTCTCGGCGTGGACGGACATGGTGCGACGGGTCCAGCACCCGGCCTCGGGAGAGGCGCGCATCGCGGTCGTCGGCAAGTACACCGAGCTGGTCGACGCGTACAAGTCGGTTCAGGAGGCGCTGATCCACGGCGGGATCGCCAACGACGTGAAGGTCAGCATCGAATGGCTCCTCTCCGAGACGTTCGAAGGCGGCAACGCCGTCGATCGCCTGGAGGACTACGACGGTCTCCTCATCCCCGGCGGCTTCGGTCCGCGTGGCGTCGAGGGGATGCTCGAGGCGATCCGGTGGGCGCGCGAGCACCGGCTCCCGTTCTTCGGCATCTGCCTCGGGCTCCAGTGCGCCGTCATCGAGTTCGCCCGCAACGTCTGCGACATCGAGCAGGCCAACTCCTCGGAGTTCGACGAGGAGACGTCCGACCCGGTCATCGCCCTCCTCGACTCCCAGCTCCAGGTCACCACGATGGGGGGCACCATGCGGCTCGGCGCCTATCCGTGCGCGCTCGGAGAGGGCACCCGGGCGCGCGAGATCTACGGTCGCCCCGAGATCTCCGAGCGGCACCGTCACCGCTGGGAGGTCAACAACGCGTACCGCGAGGTGCTGAAGGCGAACGGACTCACCTTCAGCGGCACCTCGCCGGACGGGGGTCTCGTCGAGATGATCGAGATCACGGACCACCCCTGGTTCGTGGCCGGTCAGTTCCATCCCGAGCTCAAGAGCCGCCCCACCCGTCCACACCCGCTCTTCGCGTCCTTCATCGAGGCCGCGGCCCGGCACGCCCGCCGGGACAGCTCGACGCCGGCCGAAGAGCCCGTCGGCGTCTGAGCTCTCCCGTCCGCGAAAGGAACCGTGCCGTCATGTTCGACCGCTTCTTCCTCATCGCGGGGCCGTGTCAGCTCGAGGACGACACGCTGAACCTGCACGTCGGTGAGGCGCTGGCGCGTCTCGCCGAGCGGACCGGTCTGCCGGTCGTCTTCAAGGCGTCGTTCGACAAGGCGAACCGCTCCAAGCTCGGCTATCCGCGCGGCCCCGGCCTCGAGGAGGGCTCGAAGCGCCTCGAGCGCGTGCACGCCGAAAAGAGCGAGCGACCACTCACCGACGTAAACGAGCCGCACCAGGCCGCGCCGGCCGCCGAGGTCGTCGACGTGCTGCAGATCCCGGCGTTCCTGTGCCGACAGACGGACCTCCTGGTGGCGGCCGGGGGCACCGGACGGGCCGTCAACGTCAAGAAGGGGCAGTGGATGGCGCCCGAGGAGATGGCGGCCGCCGTCGAGAAGGTGAGAGAGTCGGGCGCCGCGGAGGCGGCCGTGACCGAGCGAGGCACGATCCACGGCTACGGAGACCTCGTCGTCGACATGCGCTCGTTCGCGCGCCTCCGCGCAGCGACCGGAGTTCCGGCGGTCTTCGACGGGACGCACTCCGTGCAGCGGCCGGGCAGGGCGGACGGCTCCAGCGGGGGCGATCCGCAGCACATCCCGGCGCTCGTACGCGCCGCGGTGGCGGCCGGATGCGACGGCCTGTTCCTCGAGACGCATCCCGAGCCGGCCCGCGCGCCGTCGGACGGCACGAACATGCTCCCGCTCGATCGCCTCTCGGCCCTCGTGAACGAGGTTCTGCGCCTTCGCGCGGCGCTCGCCGAGGCGGGCGCGGGCCCCACCGCGACGACCGCGACCGGGAGGGCGGGTCGGTGAGCGCGGACAACCCGATTCCCGAGGCGCTCGCCGCGCGGGTGCGCCTGGTCATCTTCGACGTCGACGGCGTGCTCACCGACGCCGGTGTCTACCTGGGCGAGGACGCCGACGGCACCGCGGTGGAGCTCAAGCGCTTCGACATCCAGGACGGCATCGGGCTCAAGCTGCTGCAGTGGAGCGGCCTCGACGTGGTGATCGTCTCCGGGCGGGTCTCGCAGGCGACCACGATCCGGGCCCGGGAGCTCGGAATCGAGGAGTGCTACCAGGAGCCGAACGCGCACAAGCTGCGGGTGGTCGAGCGCATCCTCGAGGAGAAGGGCGTGGAGTGGGACGAGGTGGCCATGATCGGCGACGACATCCCCGACCTGGCCGTGATGCAGCGCGTGGGGCTCAAGGCGGCGGTCGGCAACGCGACCGAGCCGGTCACCCGGATCGCGGACTGGAAGGCCACACGCGGCGGGGGCCGGGGCGCCGCCCGGGAGTTCTGTGACGCGCTCCTGGCCGCGCGAGGCCAGCTGGACGACGCCGTGGCGCGCTACGTGGCGGAGCGGAGCTGAGCGTGACGGAGCGTACGATCGTGGAGGAGGGACGCCGGGTCATCGCGCTCGAGGCCGCCGCCGTGGCCGCGCTCGAGGCGCGCATCGGGGCGGACTTCGAGCGGGCGTGCCGCCTCGTGGCGGAGTCGAAGGGACGCGTGGTCACGTGCGGCATCGGCAAGAGCGGACACATCGCGCGCAAGCTGGCCGGAACGCTCACCTCCACCGGCACCCCGGCCATCTTCCTGCACCCGGTCGAGGCGCTGCACGGGGACCTCGGCATCGTCGGCTCCGACGACGTCGCGATCGTGATCTCGAAGTCCGGCGCTTCGGACGAGCTCGCGGGGCTGATCCAGCATCTGGGTCGCCTCTCCGTGCCGATCATCGCGCTCGTGGGGGCCGCGAAGAGCCAGCTCGGTCACCACGCCACCGTCGTCCTGGACTGCTCGGTGGCGGAGGAGGCGTGCCCGATGGACCTGGCGCCGACCACCTCCACGACCGCCACGCTCGCCATGGCCGACGCGCTCGCCGTCACGGTGCTGCAGCTCAAGGGCTTCCGACCCGAGGACTTCGCGGCGCTGCACCCCGGGGGCTCCCTCGGGCGCAAGCTGACCGTACGGGTGGCCGACGTCATGATCGACACCGAGTACCCGGAGCTTCCGGACTCGGCGACGATGAAGCAGGCGATCGGGCCGCTCGCCGAGATGCGCGGCACGGTGCCGATCGTCGACGGCGGCCGGCGCGTCGTGGGCGTCGTGACCGCCGGAGATCTGACCCGGCTCATGGAGCGGGATCCCGACTTCCTGACCCGCGGCGTGGCCGACGTGATGACGCGTGGGCCGAAGACCGCGAAGCGGGATGAACTTGGGTCCGCCGCCGCGAGTAGGATGGAGGCCCACGGGATCATGGCCCTTCCCGTGGTCCGGGAGGACGGGGTGCTGGAGGGGGTCGTTCACCTGCACGATCTGATGAGAGCGGGAGCCGTCTGATGACGAAGCTGGAGCGGATGCCGGAGCGTCGGCTGGGTGCCCTCGTGGCGCTGACCGTCGCGTCCACGCTGGGCGCGTGCGGGTCGGAGCTGGACACGCCGGTGGCCAACCAGGAGCTCCTGTCCATGGAGGCGGACTACGTGGCGTACGGCATGCTCACGTACGTCACCGCCAACGGCGTGCGCGAGGCCCGCATCGAGGCGGACACCGCCTTCGTGTACGAGGACTCCTCCACTGCCATCCTGAAGCAGATGACGCTCGTCTTCTACGACGAGAACGGAAACGAGCGGGCGACGGTGACCGGCCTGGAAGGGGACTGGAACCAGGAGACCAACCGGATGGTCGCCCGTGGCGAGGTGGTGCTCTTCGTCCACACCGACTCGAGCCGCATCGAGAGTCCCGAGATCTTCTACGAGCCCGACATCGACAAGGTCTGGAGCGACTCCACGACGGTCCGGACGCTTCGGGACGGGACGGTGCAGAGCGGAACGGCCTTCGAGTCCGACATGTCGTTCGAGAACGTCTCCATCGCCAACCTGCGGGGCGGAGCCCGGCGGATCTTCTGACGTGGCCGCTCCGACCGTGATCGGCGGCCGCGCGGCCCGCTCGCCCCTCGCCCACGTCGTCGCGGGCACGCTGCTGGTGCTCGCCGGCCTCGGGGGAGGCGCCGAGCCGGCGGCCGCCCAGGACGGCTGCATCTGCGACCCGCAGTGCGACTTCCTGGTCACCCGGACGCTCCCGGGCATCGGCAGCGTGACGTACATCTCCGGCGTCCGCTTCCTCTGCGAGGGCGACGTCCGGATCACCGCCGACTCGGCCGTGGCGTACGGGGACCGGGGGTATTCGGAGCTGCTCGGTCGGGTTCGCTACCGGGAGACCTCGCGCGAGATGAGCGCCGACGAGGCCCGCTACTTCTCGAACGAGGGTCGCCTCCAGGCGCAGGGCAACGTGCGCGTGCGAGACGACGAGCAGGGCTCCTCGATCGAGAACGGCGATCTGGTCTACCTCCTCGAGACCGACTTCCGGGAGGTGGCGGAGATGACCGTCACCACCGGCGCGGACCGCGTGCGACCGGTCGCCTTCCTGCTCCCCTCGGAGCGGGACGAGGAGGGCGCCGAGGGCCTCGATGCCGACGATTCCGCCGGCGCGCCGGCCGTCGATCCCCGGGACTCCGTGGCGGTCGAGCCGCAGGACTCGGCGGCGACGCCGCTCCCGACCGGGCTCGAGCCGCCACCGGAGCCCGACACGACGCCCCCGACGCCGTACCGCGTCGAGAGCGACCGGATCTACCTGCGCGGGGCCGGCTTCTTCAACGCGTCGGGAAGCGTCGAGATCGTCCGCGACTCGCTCTTCGCCTACGGGGACTCGGCGGTCTACGACGAGGCCGGCGAGGGGCTCGTCCTGGAGGGACGGGCGCGCGTCGACGGCAGCTCGTACGAGCTCGTCGGACGACGGATCGCCATGAGCGGCCCCGACTCGGACGACAGCACGATCGAGGCGCTGCGCGAGGCCCGCCTCGTCGGCGCGGACTTCGACCTCACCGCCGCGCGGATCGTCGCCTTCCTCGTCGACGACGCGATGGAGCGGCTCGTCGCCACGCCCATCGTTCGCCCCGGGCCGGGCGTCGAAGTGGCGGATTCGGCGGAGCTGGAGCGCCCCCGGGCGCTCGTGGAGGACTTCGAGCTCACGGCCGACTCCCTGGAGGTGCTGGCGCCCGGCGAGGTCCTGGAGCGCGTCTTCGCGGCCGGGCGGGCGCGGAGCTTCTCGACCTCGGGGGACTCGCTCAACGTCGAGCTGCTGCCCGAGATCGCCCGGACGGACTGGCTCGAGGGCGACACTGTGATCGTCACGTTCCGCGAGCGGGAGGCCGACGCCGAGCGGGAGGTCGACGCGATCGTGGCGGTGGTGGCCGCGCGCAGCCTCTACCGCATCCCTCCGCGGGACTCCACCGCGGTGGCCGGGACCGACCCGCCGGCCGTCCACTACGTGACGGGGGACTCGATCCGCATCCAGATGCGCGACGGCGAGATCGAGGGGATGCGGGTGGCCGGGCAGACGCGCGGCGTCCACTTCGAGCCGCTCCGCAGGGCCGCGGCCGTGGACACCGCCACGGCAGCCGATACGTCGGCGGTGGCCGACTCCGCGGCGGCGCGGGACACCTCGGGCGTCGACCCGGCGCCGGCACGTCGCGAACATCGATCCAGACAGCAGCAGGGGGAGCGAGACGACCCCCCGTTTTCGGAGGAGCATCCGTGGAAGCGCCATTGAACGAAGGACCCGAGGTCGCCACGTCGGTCATCGAGCCGATCCCCGGCGACAGCCGCGTCTGGGCGAAGGGGCTCACCAAGATCTATCGCAAGCGCCGGGTGGTCGACGACGTCGACCTCGAGGTCTCGCAGGGCGAGATCGTCGGCCTGCTGGGCCCGAACGGGGCGGGCAAGACGACCACCTTCTACATGATGGTCGGCCTGATCCCGCCGGACGCCGGCACCGTGCACCTGGACGAGCGGGAGCTGACCAAGACGCCGATGTACCAGCGGGCGCGGCTCGGCATGGGGTACCTGGCACAGGAGCCGTCGATCTTCCGCAAGCTCTCGGTCGAGGACAACGTGCTGGCCATCCTCGAGACGCTGGGCCTGCCTCGCGACGAGGAGAAGCGGCGCCTGGAGGAGCTCCTCGGCGAGCTCGGGCTGGCCGGGCTCCGGAAGAACAAGGCGTACTCGCTCTCGGGCGGCGAGCGCCGGCGCCTCGAGATCACGCGTGCGCTGGTTCAGCGGCCGAAGTTCATGCTCCTGGACGAGCCCTTCGCCGGCATCGATCCGATCGCCGTGCACGACATCCAGGAGATCGTCCGGGGCCTCAAGGACCGCAACATCGGCGTGGTGATCTCGGACCACAACGTCGAACAGACGTTGGATATCGTGGACCGCGCCTACATCATGTATGAGGGTCGGATCCGGGTCAGCGGCACGGTGAGCGAGCTGGTCTGGAACGACGAGGTGGCCGAGATCTATCTTGGCCCGGCACTGACGGCGCGCATGCGCCAGCGATATCCACGGCCGGGAGCGTAGGAGGGAAGGGGCAAAGCGACCGACGCGGCGCCCGATTTCCGCGCCGCAACAGAGGACGGATGAGCCAGTTCAACGCGAAGCTCTACCAGAGCGCCCAGCTCCGGCAGGAGATGCGGATCAACCCTCGCCTGTATCAGGCGATGGAGTTGCTCTACATGCCTCTGCTGGATCTGGAGCAGCACCTGAAGGAGCAGCTCGCGGAGAATCCGCTCCTCGAGATGGTCGAAGCCGACGACCTCAAGGAGGTCGAGCTCAAGGAGGACACGGCCGACGAGCCGATGAGCGACGACGAGGTCGACTGGGAGGAGATCCTCCTCGACGGCTTCGAGGTCGGGGGGCGGCGGCAGCAGTACGAGCACAAGGAGTACTACGAGCCCACCCCGGTCGACTCGCAGG
>CALJLC010000369.1 GCA_937982605.1 uncultured Gemmatimonadales bacterium
CCCTCCCGGCGCAGGAAGACGAGCGCGAAGGCCGCCAGACCCGCGGCGTCGGTGAGGAGGCCGGGGAAGACGAGCAGGCCGGCGGCCATGACCGCGAGTGCCCGTTCCCAGCCGAAGAGCCGGTCGCGCGCGAAACCGACGCCCCCGGCGGCCAGCAGGACGACGCCCACGGTGGCGGTCACCGCCGCCAGCGCGATCGACATCGGCGAGCCGACGAGGAGCAGCTCCGGGCCGTAGACGAACATGAACGGGACGATGAAGCCGGCGCCGGCGAGCACGGCGGCAGCCATCGCCGTGCGGATCGGCGGCGAGCCCGCGATGCCGGCCGCGGCGAAGGCGGCCAGCGAGACCGGCGGGGTGACGTTCGAGATGCAGCCGAAGTAGAAGATGAAGAGGTGCGCGGCGAGCAGCGGAACGCCGAGCTGCACCAGCGCCGGCGCGCCGAGGGCGGCGAGGACCACGTACGCCGCGGTGGTCGGCAGGCCCATGCCGAGCACGATCGAGCCGAGACCGGTCAGGAGGAGCGCGCCGAAGAGGTTCCCCTGCGAGAGCGTGATGATCAGCTCGGACATCCGGAGCCCGATCCCCGTGAGCGAGGCGACGCCCACCACGATGCCCGCGGCGGCGCACGCCGCGGCCACCTGCACCGCTCCGCGTCCGGCGCGCTCCATGATGTGGCGCATCTCCGCCGGGGACGGCCGGGTCGAGGGGCGGACCGCGGCGATGAGCAGCGCGGAGGCCACGCCCCAGAAGGCCGCCCGCATCGGCGAGCGCCCCATCCCCAGCAGCGCCACGATGATCACCAGCGGGAAGAGGAGGTGCAGGCGGTCGGCGATCGGCTCCTTCAGCCCCTCGTCCGACGGCTCGATGCCCATGCGGCCGGCGCGGAAGTGGATCGCCGCCAGGAGCGCCGAATAGTAGAGGATGGCCGGGATGACGGCCGCCAGCGCCACCTGCAGGTAGGGGATGTTCGTCCAGGTGGCCAGGATGAAGGCGCCCGCGCCCATGACCGGCGGCATGAGCTGGCCGCCCGTGCTGGCCGCGGCCTCGATCGCGCCGGCGAAGAAGGGGCGGAAGCCGGCGCGCTTCATGAGCGGGATCGTGAAGGTCCCGGTCGTCACGACGTTCGCGACCGCGCTCCCCGACAGCGATCCCATGAAGGCGCTCGCCACGGCGGCCGTCTTGGCGGGCCCGCCCCGCGTGCGCCCCGCCACCCGGTTGGCCAGCGCGATGAGGAGCGCGCCCCCGCCCGCCGTCTCCAGCACCGCGCCGAAGAGGACGAAGAGGTAGACGAAGTCCGCCGAGACCCCGAGCGGAATGCCCCAGATGCCCTCCGTCGAGAGGTACAGGTGCTCGACGATGCGTGTGGCGTTGTAGCCACGGTGCGCCAGGAAGCCGGGCAGGTACGGCCCCGCGAAGGCGTACCCGAGCGCCAGGATGCACACCGCGATGAGGCCCCACCCGGTGGCGCGACGGGCCAGCTCGATGACGAGCAGGATGGCGATGCCACCCATGATCAGATCGAGGCGGGTCGGATTCCCGGAGCGGGCAACGAGCTCCTGGTTCTCGAGCGCGAGGTAGCCGCACACGACGATGGCGAGCGCCGCCAGGAGCCACCCGACGACGCTGCCGACCGCGACCGTCTCCGGGCCGGCGTCGGGATCGTCGCCGTCGCGCAGCCTGCGCTGGACGCCCACGCCGAGGAAGCCGAGCGTGGCCATGAGCGCCAGGTGGACCGGCCGCTGCACGAGCGCGGTGAAGGGCGAGACGCCCGCCGCGTACATGTGGAAGAGGCCCGCCAGGATCGACGCGGCCGCGATCACCACCGCGGCGGCCTTCCCCCGGCTCATGCGGACCCCCGGCTCATGCGGATCCCCGCACGGTCCTCAGGGCATGAAACGTCCCACGACGAGCGCCACGCCCGCGAAGATCACCAGCAGGATCGCGGCGGCGCTGCCGAAGCTCCGCCTCCGGTCGATGGCGTGCACACCCCTGGCGATGACGAGCGTCGACCATATCTGAGTGAGATCGAAGACCTTGAGGACGTTGAGGAAGTACCCCTCCGGCAGGAAGAACGCGAAGCTCGCCAGGTTCAGGGTGAGCTGCGGATCCGCGGTGGAGATCCGGAGAGGCGTGAGGAGAAGGCCGAAGAGGGCAGGAATGAAGAAGGCGTGGGAGATCGCCGCAAGGTACTGCACGAACCGGCCCTCGTCCCCGAGGACGAACGCGAAGACCAGAGTGTAGACACCGGCGAAGAGCCCAGTGATGAGCAGCGTCCCGATCAGGGAGCCCATCGGGATGACGAAGCGCATGAAGTTGCGCCCGCGCTCGCCCATCTCGGGGAACTCCCCGCCACGCTCCAGCATGGCCTGCCGGTTCATCTCGATGAAGATGTCGACCGGGATCAGCGCCACGGAGAGCGTCACCACCGCGGCGCCGACCACGAGCGCGTCCGCCCAGCGTGGCTCGGAGGCCAGCCGCTCCATGAGCCGCCCCGGGTCGAGGAAGACCTCCAGGAGGCGGGCCGGAAGCCCGGGTAGCGGACCCTGCGCGGCGTCGCTCTCGTCGGCCCGATCGGAGCCGATGTCGTCCCGGTGCTCCTCCATTTCGAAGACCTCCTCAGGGCTGCTGGATACGGGTCCTCTGGACCGAGCGCAGCGTGATCGGCAGAGGCACGGGCGCGATGGGAACGCTCACGGTGCCCGACCCGGTCGCGGTCCGGAGCTGCTCGACCATGAGCCCGGCCTGGACGTCCCAGAGCACGAGACCGGTGACGTCGAGCTCCGAGCGCTGGCTCACTGCCATCCCGGAGACCTCGAGCTCGTTGGCGACCGTGGTCGTGCCCTCGAAGTCGATGCGCAGGAGGGTGCGGCCGTCGACCAGCGTGTCTCCGACGACGGTGTAGCGCAGGACGGACGACTCGGAGCGTGCACCCGCGGCCTCGTCTCCGGAAAAGGCGAGGGAGTCCACCCAGCTCTCCCCCGCCGTGGCGGCACGACCGGGCAACGCGGGGAAGAAGGTGTGCGCCAGGGACAGCCCGGAGATCATCTGGGAAGCCTCGGCCTCGACGCGCGGCCTGCTCGAGACGACGGCGTTGCCCTGCCGGTCGAGCGTGAATTCGAGTGCACCGTCCACGCTCCCCTCGTCCACCCGGATCGAGCCCCCCATCGGCTCGCTGAGCGTGGCGGCCAGCGTACGAACCGTCAGCGCCACGCCCACGCCGGACGGCGCCTCGCGGAACGCCACGTCGTAGACGGCGGTCCCCCGCTGGCTGAGGGTCATGCTCTGGCCCATCACGCTGATGTCCACGAGCGTCGTGTCGGCGAAGGCGTACGCGGCCCCGGCGGCCGAGCTCTCGCCGTAGGCCAGCGCGGGCGGGGAAGGCGGTGTCACGGCGCACGCCGACACCGTCAGCGCGAGCGAAGCGACGGCCACGGAGAGCCGCGGCGTGAGGAGTCCCGCCGGGCGTACCGTGGTCCGGCGTTCGAGCATCGGATGCGTCTCCTTGAAGGCGACTGATGATAGTGAAGACGGCGCGGAGCCGCGCCGGCGGCGCCCTCCGGGCACTTGGCCCGGGTTGGGCTACCTGATATCCTGAATGACTCCGCTCCGACCTGTACCCTGCTGGAGGATCGGACGCACCTGGCCATCCTCCCCGCGACTCCATGAGCTACCGCACGAACCCCGACCGGATCCTCGACAACATCGACCGCGCCCGGAACCGTGACGCGGAGAGCGCGGGTCTGTACGTCGAGCGGCAGGCGATGGGCCGGGAGCTGGACTCCCAGATGCCCGACCTCGACGCCACGACTACGGAGCGGACGCGCAGGATCTTCGGGATCCTGGAGCGTGCGTACACCAAGGCCGCGCAGCGGACCGAGCTCGGCCGGCTGGCCTCGCGCTTCCAGGCGGTGGGCGACATCCACCACCACCACGCCCGCGGCGACGTTTCGATCTCGATCCAGTACATGGATCACGAGCGCTACGACGACGTCGGCGTGTCCCCCTTCGAGATCCGGCCGTACACGGTGGCCGACGCCAAGAAGGAGACGCAGACGAGCCGGGCGGACGTCAACGCGCTGAAGGTCCTGCGCAAGGAGCTCCGCTCGGGCATCCTCTCCGCCTGGCAGAAGCTCGAGCCCCGCGTGAAGGACGCGATCCGCGATCGCGCCGACATGGGTGCGGTCCAGGTGCAGGTCACCGTCGACCTGCGCCCCGCCGAGTAGTCGACACGGCCGCTCCGGAGATCTCCGCCGCACGGCGGGTTCTCTTCGTCTTCCTCGACGGCGTCGGCATCGGTCCC
>CALJLC010000370.1 GCA_937982605.1 uncultured Gemmatimonadales bacterium
GGGCGTGGCGCGGCCGCGCCCGAGGCGCGGCCCCGGGCGCCGGAAGGGCATCGGTCGTGTGGCTCGGGTGGCCGGATCTCCCGTCGGGTCGGGGCTCAGAGGGCGAGCGCGAGCTCGAGCCGCTCCATGTCGTTGATCACGGCCCACTCGCCGCCGCCGGACTCCACGCGCAGGCGCCAGGCGTCGAGTCGGTCCATGTACTCCCGGGGATCGACGTTGTCCGCGGTGAGCTTGGTGACGTTGAGCGCGATCACGCGTACGCCGTCGAGCTCGATCGGGAAGTCGCGGATATGCCCCTCGGGCAGGTCCTCCTCGAGATCGGAGAAGATCAGCACCGTCTTGGTGCCCGGCCCGACCTCGTTGAGCCACTCGACGGCCTGCAGCACGCCACCGGTGATGTCCGTGTGGGCGGCCGGCCGCATCGTGCTGGTGAAGTCGGTGACGGTCTCGAGGAAGACCCGCTTCTGGTCGTTGGCCACGGACGGCCTCGGATCGAAGGTCGTGCGGATGACGATGTCCTTCTCGCTGAAGCTGCCCCCGTCGATCCGTGCCACGCCGAAGGAGTCGCCCGGATCGAGTGTGCCGAGCAGGTAGTTGATGACCGTCTGCGCCCGCTGGACCTCGCCGGCGTACGTGCCCGACGTGTCGATCAGCAGGAAGACGCCGCGTCCCGTCGGGGCGGGCGAACAGCCGCTCAGCAGGAGTAGCACGAGGAGCGCCGCGCCCACGCTCTTGCGGACCTCGCTGGTGCGCTCCGGTGCGGGACGCTCGCGGAACTCGCGCACCCACTCCTCGAGCTTGAGCGGGAGGAAGATCGCCACGTCGTACAGGTTCTTCAGCCCCTTGCCGATGTGGTCCGAGGCGAAGCCGAGGAGCTTGGTCCCGAAGGCCAGGAGGCGCAGGAACGCCACCGTGGCCTGGCCGCCGACGATGCGCGAGGCGTGGATGAACGACTCGAGCGGAATCGCCACGAAGGTCAGCGCGAAGGGCAGGATGAAGCCCATGACCATCTGACCGACCGAGGGAATCCACATGAACTCCGGCCGCTGCGCGGTGACGCCGGCGAGCGTCTGCGTGAGCGCGGCCCGGTCCGCCGCGAGCATGTCGCGCATGTACGCCAGCGACGCCTCGATGCTGGCGAGCACGAACAGGAGGCTGAACGCCGCCCACGCCATCCGCTTGCGGGTGCGTGCGTCGAGACGCCCGATCACCGGGAAGAGACGGGTGATGCGGAGCGATTCCATGAGGAAGAGCCCCATCGTGATCTCGATGAGAATGATCACGAGGGCCGCCACGTCCGACGTCTGCATCGTGCCGAGGCGGCTCGTGGCGCCGACCATCTCGGACATGGGCAGCGCGATGAGCTGGAAGTTCACGAAGCCGCCCAGCGACGCGATGACGAGCACGAGACCGGCGATCACGAACTGCGTCATCGCCGAGTTGGCGAGCGAACGCTCGGCCTCGTCGGAGCGCTGCGCGATCTCGCGGTAGCTCGACATGAGCTCGTCGAGGTGCTTCGAGCGCTCGAAGATCCCGGCCACCGCCTGCTCGACGCGCGACAGCGTCGAGTCCATGGAGCGCCAGGCCGGCACCATCTTCGAGAGCAGGACGTGCCGCTCGCGGCTCGTCTTGCGGTACTCGTCCATTGCCTCCTGGTGCGCCTCCTCGATCCCCGCGTGGAGCGCCTCGACGGCGCGCGCGGCGGTCGTGCCGCCGCCCACGCGCTGCGACATCTCGGACGCGGCGCTGAGCGTCTGCGTCCACGACTCGGGCGCCGGGGGCGCGTCGGTCGCGCGTCGGTAGTCCTCGTCGATGCGCGCGATCTGGTCGGCGAGCTGGCGGTGCAGGGCGGGGTAGGCCGAGAGGTCCCGGTCCACCGAGTCCGAGATGCGCCGGAACTCCTGCTCGATCTGGTGCTCCGTCTCCCGGAGCCCCGCGCTGAGCAGGACCTCGCGGTTGCGCTCGGCGACCCGCTCCTGGAGGGCCGTGATCGCGTCGGCCGTGAGCTTGCAGCCCTGCGTGATCGCCCGCGCCACACCCTGGATCATGGTGTGGACCGGGCCGCGCGCGCCGAACATGACGAGCACGAGCAGGAGGCCCATCACGATCAGTGACAGACCGGGGTTATCCGGCCACGGCATCAGTACCGAAGGCATCGTTCTCACAACTCCACGTGGGGGTGAGTCGGGATGCCCGGGGGGGAACGCCTGGTGACGCTCGGGTCACCGTCCGCGCAGGAGGCCGCACGTTGCGTGCCATGGGAGGGGGCCAGCCGTCGAAAAGCGGCGCAAGGCCGCCACCCGCACGCGCTTCCGGCGGGCCTGCCGTACCCGAATGGATACCGAACAGACCCGCCGGTCGGTTGCGCCGGACCGCAAAAGATGCGCGTCCGCCGTCTCGTGGACCGTCAGCGGCCGTCGTCGATCTCGAGCTCGGTGAAGCCGTCCTCCATCTCGAGCTCGAACTCGAGCACCTGACCGGTGGCGTCGTAGTCGTACGCCGAGAGGTCGAGGACCGAACCGTCGGTCAGCGAGAACCAGATGTCGGGCCGCACGTCCACCGTGAGATCGGTGGCGGCTCCGTCCTCGCCCACCACCAGCGGCGGCACGAGGTCCCGCTCGATCTCGATCTCCGCCTCGATGTACACGCGGAACTCCCGAGCGCTCTCACCGTCGGGGGTGAAGCGACCGACGACCAGGGTCGTGGCCTTCCGAGGCCAGTCCGGGAACTCGTTCTGAATCGTGGTGCGGAGCGCCGCGATCTCCGCGGCGAAGCGGGTGTCCTCCTCGTCGTCCTCGAGGTCCTCGATCTCGAACTCGAGCTCGTCGTACACGCCGGGGGGCACCAGGCCCGCGAAGGCCTCGATCGGCTGCCCGTCGAGCGGGAGGTCGAGGAAGCGCGGGGGCGCCTCGAACTCGAAGCAGTCGTCGTCCCCGGAGCTGCCGGAGCCGCTGGAGTCGTCGGCGCCGGGGCAGGCGTCGTCGTCGCCCTCCAGCTCGACCTCGGCCACGATGAGGCGGATCTCGTCGATCGTGAGCTCACCGTTGGTGCCCGAGACGGTCATGGGCGGCCCCGCCACCCGGGCGACGGGGGCGCGGGCGGAGCCGTCCGCGGTCACGCGGGCGAGCGGAGCCGCCGAGCCGACACGGAAGTTCAGCGCGACGGGCGTGGCGTCACCGACGCCGGTGGTGTCGTCGCAGGCGGCGAGCGCCGCGACTGCGGCGAGGAGCGCCGCGACGCGCGGGAATCGTACGTGGGTCTTCATGAGATCGTGCTCCCGGAGGGATGGGTTGATCGGTTGGAGGGTCGCCCCCCCATGACTGCAACCGCAGTGCCATGCCCCTTCGCTGTTGTACAGCAACGAGTTAGCCCTCATGAAGCGCCTCGAGCTCCGCGGCGGAGCACCAAATATTTGCACCTGGATCCAAGAATGCACTAAGATTGTGCATGCTATCGCTCCTCGTTCTGACCATGGATCCCGCGCTCTCTCGTGGCCTCGAGGAGGCCCGAGGCGGGGGCGTCGACGTCGAGGTCGTCTCGGACGTGGCCGCGCTGTTCGCCGGCCTCGCCGAACGCCCGCGCACCGCCACCTTCGTCTCGCGCTCGGTCCCGCACGTGGACGTGGCGCTGGTGGAGCGCCTGGCCGCCGAGCCGACGGTGGGAGCGTTGCTGCTCTCCTCGCCCGCGGCGACGCTCGAGGGCGCGCTCCTCGCCGAGCGGGTCGGCGCCCGGGCTTCGCTGATCGAGCCGGTGGAGCCTCGAGAGCTCGTGGAGCGGCTCGCGACCGTGGCCGACGAGGGCCCCACGGTCGACTTCCCGGACGTCGGGGACCTCCCGGGAACGACGACGATCGTGGGCGAGAGCCCCGCGATGGCGCCCGTCTTCGCCCTGGTGGCGCGGGCCGCTCCGTCCCCCTCGACGGTGCTCGTCACCGGCGAGTCGGGCACCGGAAAGGAGCTCGTCGCGCGGGCGCTGCACGAGCACGGGGAGCGTCCCGACGGACCCTTCGTGGCCATCAACTGCGCCGCCATCCCCGAGACGCTGCTCGAGTCCGAGCTGTTCGGACACGAGAAGGGCGCGTTCACAGGCGCGGTGGCCCGACGCGCGGGCCGGTTCGAGCAGGCGCACGGGGGCACGCTCTTTCTGGACGAGATCGGGGACATGAGCCCGGTGCTCCAGGCCAAGGTGCTGCGAGCGCTGGAGGAGCGCGCGGTCGAGCGCGTCGGTGGCTCCGAGTCGCGGCCGGTCGATGTCCGCGTGGTGGCGGCCACGCACACCGACCTCCGGGCCGCCATCGAGGCCGGGCGCTTCCGGGAGGACCTCTACTACCGGCTCGCCGTGGTCGAGATCGGGCTGCCGCCGCTCCGGGAGCGGCGGGGCGACGTACGGCTGCTGGCGCTGCACTTCGGGGCGCGCTTCGCTCGCGTGCACCGGCGTCCTGTCCGGGCGATCACCGGGGAGGCGCTGCGGCGCCTCGAGGCCGAGTCCTGGCCCGGGAACGTCCGGGAGCTCCGCAACGTCATGGACCGGGCGGTGCTACTGTCGAGCGGCGGGGTCGTGCGAGCCGGAGCGCTCCGACTCGGTCGCGCGGCCCCCCGGGCTTCCGCCGGCGCCGGGGCCGACGTGCCGTCCGGCTATCCGGCGTCGACGCCGCTCGCGCGCGTCGAGGCGGACCACATCGCCCGCGTCCTCGCCGACCGGGGCGGACAGATCGGAGCGGCCGCGGAGGTGCTCGGCATCCACCGCAACACGCTCGCCCGGAAGATCCGGGAATACGGGATCGATCCGGGTCGAGGCGGGCAGACCCCGTGACGCGTCGCCCCGGCACCGAAACGGTGCAGCCGCCCCGCAACGCGCCCCGGGTCGATATGAGAAGGCGCACGAATCATTGGGCACAAATCGTTGCTATAAAAGAATATGTGACGATCGATACTCGTGGCATGTCCCGTGCGTCGTCGAGCCCGTGATGCGACCCGACGATCCCCACCGGCTCACGTACGACGCCGTCGACCGGCTCCTGCCGGAGCTCGACGAGCTGCGGCCGCTGCGTGCCCGTCTCCTGGCGGAGGCCCGTCCGGAAGCCGGGCGCCGGTGGTCCGGCTCGGGGCTCCTCGATACCGCGGGGCGCTGGCGCACCGACCCGGCCGGGCTGCTCGGCGGGGTGGAGGCGCTGGCGGCCGACGAGGCCCGTCACACCGCGGAGGTCTGGCGCTGCGTGGCCGAGGCGCTCTGCCGCGCGGAGGCCGCCGACCCGGCCGGCGCGGCCCGCCGCTTCCTCGACGCCGCGGCCCTCGAGGAGGGTCGGGATCGAGCGGGACCGGCCGCGGCCTACGCGGACGCGGCCGTGCGGGCCCTGGAGGCCGACCCGATACCGGATCCGCTCGTCCGCTCCCGGGCGCTCAGGCGCCGGGCCCGGGCCCGGCGGGCCCTCGCGCGCCATGAGGAGGCCCTGACCGACTACGAGGCCGCCGGGGCGGTCTCACGGGCGGCGGGAGACGTGCAGGGGGGCGCCGAGGCCGCGGTGGGGGCGGGCAACGTGATGGAAGACCAGGGCCGGTGGGCGGAGGCCGAGGTGTGGTATCGTCGAGCGCTGGCGCTCCTGGACGCGGAGGGAGCCGAAGGGCCCCGCCCCGAGCGGATGCACGCCCTGTTCAACCTCCACGTGGTCCTCCGCTCCCGGGGTGACGTCGCGGCGAGCGTCCCGCTGCTCGAAGAGGCCCGCCGCGTGGCGGGGGCGCTCGGAGACGACACGGCTCGACCGTTCCTCGACAACGCCCTCGGGCAGCTCCTGATGGCCCGTGGCGAGGGCGGAGGCGCGGGGCGGCACTTCCGGGATGCGCTGGCGATGGCCGAGGGCGCCCGCGCCCGGGTCACGATCCGGCTCAACCTGGCCGAAACCCTGCTCGCCGAGGGCCGGAGCCTGGACGCCGCGGAGGAAGCTCGACGGGCGGAGGCCGAGGCGATCACCGGGCACGTCCACGATCGGCTGCCCGAGGCGTATCGCCTGCTGGGCCGTGTCGCGGCCGCCGAGGCCAACCCCGACGCCTTCGTCCTCTTCGAACGGGCCCTCGCCCTCGTCGACCGGACCGGCCTCCCGGATGTCGAGCGGGCGCGGACCCTGCAGGCGTACGCCGAGGCGATGGAGCGGCTCGGTGACGACGACCGCGCGGGATCGCTGCGCCAGGCCTCGGAAGCGGCGTACCGCGAGCTGGGGATCGAATACCCGCGGAGCGCGTGGGTCGACCGGCACGGGCCCGACGACACGGCCTCCCGACCGCAGGACCACCACCCACCCGAGAATCCCGACACCCGTGAATCCGATGAGACATAGCATGACGAGATCCGCCACCGAGGACACCCGCCCGCCGCGGCGGGTGGGGGCGAGACGGCTGCCCGCCGTCCTGGCCCTGATCGTGGCCTCGGCCGCGTGCGGCAACCTGACGATGGGCGGCTTCGGGGAGGCGGTGGTCGTCGTCTCCGGGGACGCTCCCGACTCGATTCCCGCCCCGGCGTCGGTGACGTGGGCGAGGGCGATCGAGGGCCCGACCGGGCCCGACCGTGCCGACGCCGACGAGGAGGACCAGCCGGAGGGTCAGCTCGAGGCCGAGATGCGTCTCTTCCTCGTCGGCGACGGTGGCTCGCTGGTCTCGCTGTCGGACGACGAGGTCGAGATCCGGGTCGACCTCGAGGGTGTCGAGGAGGACGAGACGCTCCCCCGGCAGGTCCCCGCCGACGCGTACACCGACCTGCGGATCGTCTTCCTCGAAATCCAGGTGCAGGTCGACGCGGGCCTCGTGATCGACGGCGACACGATCACCGGCCCGATCGACATCGAGATGGAGTCGGATTCGCTGGTGGTGGAGCGCCCGCTGTCCGTGACGATCGACGAGGGGCGGCGCACCGAGATCTTCATCGACCTGAACGCCGCGAGCTGGCTGCAGGCCGTCGATCCGGTCACGCTGAGCGTGTCGGCCGCGGCCTTCGCCGACCTCATCACGATCGACGTGCGTTAGGCGCCCGGGCAGCGGCCCCCGGGCTACGCTACCGCCACGCCTCCACGATGTCCTGGGCGATCAGCCCGAGCGTCGCCTCGAGCTCGAAGAAGTCGCCGGTGTTCTGGTTGGTGAAGACGGCCACGACCGCGGGCCCGCCCTCGTAGAAGAGGATCCCCACGTCGTTTCCCGCGATCGGGGGCCAGTCCCCGGTCTTGTGCGCCACGCCGACGCCGTGCCAGCGCACCCGCTGCGGGAGCCGGCTCGAGTAGAGCTGGCGCCGGAGCATCCCGACCATCTCGTCGCTCGCCTCCGCGTCGGCGATCTCGGCCTCGAGGATCTGCTCGAGGAGGCGGCCCATCTCGCGGGCCGTCGACCGCCCGAGCCAGACGGTCGAGTCGCCTTCGAAGGCGAACGTGCGGGCGCCGGCCTGCGGGTCGGAGGGGAAGCCCCGCTCGAAGACTTCCCGGTGCGAGAGCGACGCGTGCGCGGGGTCCGCCCGCACCCACACCTCACGGAAGAGGTCGCCGGTCGTCATGCGCAGACGGGTCTCGGCGTAGCCTTCCGACGCCAGGAGGGCGTTGACGCGGTCGAGCCCGACCGCCTCGATCACCATGTCGGTGGCGGTGTTGT
>CALJLC010000371.1 GCA_937982605.1 uncultured Gemmatimonadales bacterium
GTTCCGTTGCTCCGTTTCGTGATCACTCGGTTCACGAAGCGGGCGGGATCGCTGCGTGGATCGGCTCTGATTCGATCGATGGTTGACTGCGGAAAGTCCTCGGCCACGGACAACTTCAAGTATCGACCGGGATCGGCTGACGTGTGGAACGCATCGTACCCCAGCGGAGCAATGTACGGCGCCAGTTGCTTCGGGATGCGTCCAACCGGCACGTCCATCAGGTTCGAATACACGTAGAAACCGTACTGGAACGTCCGGTCGGGAAACTTCCTGTCGATCCGATCGAACAGTTCTCCGGTCAACGACAGATACAGCGGCATGATGTTCTTCGCGTCACCGCCGCACGCATCGCCGGAGGAGCGAAATAGCCGACCACCCGGTGGCGCACCGTCCCGTCCCGTCCGATCAGGAAGGTCGTGGGGATGCCCCGGATCCCGCCGAATGCCGAGCGATGCGCGTTCGTGGCGCGGCCCACCGGGTACGTGATCCCTCGCTCGGTCAGGAAGTCACGCACCGCGGACCCGTCCCCGACGTCCGTGGCGAGCCCCAGGACGACGACGTCGTCCGCTGCGCGGTCCTCGTGCAGGGCCTGCAACGCGGGCATCTCGAGCTTGCACGGCCCGCACCACGTGGCCCAGAAGTTCAGGACCACGACCTTCCCGGCGAGCTCGTCGGAACGGATCTCGCGGCCGTCGAGCGCGGTGAAGGCGAAGTCGGGCGAGCGCCCGAGGTCGGGGCCGACGCCGGTCCAGGCCGCCAGCTGAGGGCCGAGGCGGTAGATCACGAAGACGAGGACGCCGAGCGTGAAGAGCCGTTCGAGCCAGAGGAGGAGCGGGCGTCGCGGGGTGGAGTCGCCGGACATGGGGGGTAGAACCCGGAGTCCGGACTCGGGATCCGGTGGCGGCAGGCCCCGGGGGCGCCGTACGCCTCAGCCCGCGTCGCGGAGGAGCGCGCGCAGCCCGTCCGGATAGAGCGGTTCCGCCGGCGGAGCGGACAGATCGATCCACACCGCCTCGCCGTCCCAGACGTCCTCGTGCAGCGGAAGCGACGGCCGGTCGTAGAGAGAGCGGTCGGCGAAGGCGACGTCGAAGACCGTGATCACCTCGTGGCCCGGCCGGCCCTCCCAGGTGAAGAGGTTCTCGAGGACGCCGAGCCGGACGGGCTCTTCGATCTCGGCGCGAAGCTCCTCCCGGATCTCCCGCCGCAGCGCCTCGGCCGCGGTCTCTCCGAACTCGACGGCTCCGCCGAGCGGTCGATGGAAGTGCTGCCGTTTCACCGAGTCGTACCCCCGGCCCACGAGAATCCGCGTCCCGTCTCGGAACACGCCCAGGGCGAGGAAGCGGATGGAAGGCATGCCGTGCATACCCGATGGCGCGCGGAAGGGGCCGGCCGAAGGCGACACGCCCGCGGTCGCCTCCCCCGGCGTCCCGGGTCCTGCCACGCGCATCGAGCTCATCCCAGCATCAGCTCCACCAGGATCTCGACGAGGATGACGATGAGGCTTCGGAGTTTCATGGGTTCTCCCGCGATGGTCGAAGCCCCGTGTGAGCTTCGCTGACGTCACGGTACCGATCCCATTCCTGCGCTTCCGTACGCATGTGGGCGTAGCCCGGCGCGGCGTCGGCGTACGCCCGGCGCCGGCCTGCGTAGCGCGGTGCGGGGAAGGGGCTCCGGGGGGGCGTTGTGGAACAAATGTTCCCATTGTGCCGTTTCTTTCCGGTCCGGGAGGGCCGCCGGGCTGTTGGATAGGGCGAAGGGCGCGGAGTGCCGGCAGCGATAAGTACCTGCGCCACATATACTTGTGGTCATCAGGGAGCCTCTGGGCGCATACGGCGCATACCTTGCGCACATCCCCGGGTCGCGCGGGACCGATCCCGCGCCGCAAGCAACCCTGGGACGAGGTCATCCTCATGAAACGCTTCGCTACGGTCTTCGGCACCGGACTCGCGATCGCGCTGCTCGGCGCGGCGCCCGCCGAAGCTCAGCAGTGGTTCTTCCCCAACTACGCGTCGCCTTCGGGCTACGGCACGGCCGAGACGTACGTCGCGGCCACGTACGGTCGTGGGCTCAACGAGACGTCCGGCGAGCTCAACGCCTTCGGCGCCGCGGTGAGCCGGACCGGGCTGGCCGGCCGCGCGACGCTGTCGGTCGGCGGCGGCTTCGTCGACGTCGTCGACGGAAACGAGGTCACGCTGGGCGGCTCGGTGGCCGTCGACCTGCTGCCCGAGGCCATGGCCATGCGGCTCTCGGTGCAGGCGGGGATGGGCTGGATCGCTCCCGAGGTCGCGGGCGAGACGCTCACGTCGCTCAGCTTCCCGATCGGCGTCGCGGTGAGCCGCACGTTCGACAACGGCTCGTCGACGGTGCGCCCGTGGGTCATGCCGCGGGTCAACGTCACGCGCGTCTCGCTGGCCGGGGCCTCGAGCTCCGAGGTGGACTTCGGCGCCTCCGCCGGCCTGAGCCTCACGATGAACAGCGGCTTCGGCTTCCACGCCGCGGTCGACCTGCTCGCCGCCAACAGCAGCCTCTGGCAGGGCGGCGCCGGCATCCACTACGCGATCCACTGATCGCACGGCACGCCGGCTGAAAGACGGGCCCCGGGCACTTCGGTGCTCGGGGCCCGCTCGCATGTCATCCGGGCGTCGGCTGCGCCCTCACCAGCGCACCTCGAGCACACGGCCCCGGTACTCGGGTGGATCGACCCGCGCGAGACGCGTCGTGCGGCGCGCGCCGTCGACCAGGACGGTGACCTCCACGTCGACGAGGACGGATCCGGCGGCCAGGCCGAAGTGCACCGGTCGGACGCTCTGGGACGAATACCCGCCCCCCGTCTCGACCATGCGCGCGCCGAGCGATCGCCCGCTCTCCGTTTCGAAGAGACGCACCTCGGCGCCGGCTCGCGTCGGGTGGCCGCTCGCGTCCAGGACCGTCACCCGGAGCGAGCGGGCCGCCAGCGAGTCCGGCAGCTCGTTTCGATAGAGCGGGTGGGTGCCCACGTCGGGGTCGTTGTTGGCCAGCGCCAGGTCGAGATCGCCGTCGCCGTCGAAGTCCGCCCAGCTCACGCCGTGGCTGGCGCCGCGCTCGAGCACCGTCGGAGGCGTCACGACCTCGAAGCGACCGCCCCCCGCGTTCCGGAAGAGGTAGTCGGGCTCCTCGGGAACGGCCGACAGGAACATCCCCACATACAGGTCGTCGAGGCCGTCGTTGTCGAAGTCGCCCCACGCGGCGCCGACCGAATGGTGGTCTCCTTCGAGGCCGGTCCCGGCCGAGCGCATCACGAAGCCCCGATCGGGGTGCCGGTTCTCCCACAGGACGTCCGGGCCGTACGACGGCACGAAGAGGTCGAGGTCGCCGTCGTTGTCGAAGTCCGTGACCGCGGCGCCCACGCTCCCCTGGGCTTCGGTCCGTCCGGGCTGGTGGACGCCGAGCTCGGCCGCGACGTCGACGAAGGTGCCGTCGCCACGATTCTCGTAGAAGCCGTCCTCGTCCCCGTTCTGGTTTGCGGTGAAGACGTCGAGATCCCCGTCGGCATCGGCGTCGAACCAGGCGGCGCCGACCGTGCGACGGGGGTCGCCGATGCCGGAATCCCCGGTCACGTCGACGAACCGGTCGCCGGCGTTCGCGAAGAGCCGGTTGGGCCCGTCGCGCAGCGCCACGAACAGGTCGAGATCGCCGTCGCCGTCGAAGTCGACGAAGGCGGGCTGGCGCGTCACCCCCACGACCGGGACACCGAGCTGCTCGCCGACCTCGGTGAAGCGGGATCCGTCGTTCCGGAAGAGCCCGTCGCGGAGCAGGGGGTCCGTGGCGTCGACGTAGCCGAGGTACAGATCGAGGTCGCCGTCGGCGTCGAAGTCACCCCACGCCGCCGCGCGCGTCTCGGCGCCCGGTCCGGGCTGCGCCGCGAGGCCCACCTCGGACGCCACGTCCACGAAGACGCCCAGGTCGTTGCGGTACAGCCGGTTGTCACGGCCGCGAAAGCCCACGAAGAGGTCGAGGTCTCCGTCACCGTCGAAGTCGCCCCAGGCGTTCGGCTGGGCGCCGGCCGCGGCGAAGAGCGCGGGCTGGTGCGAGGCGAACGCGGGGACGTCGGGGTCGGCCGGATCTCCGCCGTCGGTCGCCTCGGAGGAGGTGCAGGCGACGGCCAGGAGCGTCGTCACGAGGGTGACCGCGGGTCGCTGTGCACGGAGTCGCTTCATCCGAGGAGGCTCCGGCGCGGGCGGACGCGACGCAAGGCCCGGCCGCGGTGGCGGCGTCGGCGGGGCTACGATCCGTCGCCGAACGAGGCGATCTCCGTGACGTACGCCGGATCGAAGCCCAGCGCCCCGACCAGCTCGGACAGCCGCGCCGCGTAGGCGGGATTCGTCCCGGCCAGGCCCGCCCCGGCGGGCAGGAGGTAGCAGTCGGCCTCGACGGTCTCGCTCGAATCCAGCAGCTCGACCCGCACGCGCTCGGGGAGGTATTCGCGGACGCTCGGCTCCGCGTAGAGGGTTCGGGCTTCGTCCCCGGAGAGCTCCATGACGATCCCGTACGCCCGGCTCGACGGGGACCGCACGAGCGTCGCCCGCTCACCGATGTGGATGCGGTAGTCGGGGAGCACGGCCGGGCCGAGGGCTTCGGGATGGAGGCCCTTCCCGGTCAGGAGAGCCCGGTCCATGAAGAGGCCGTAGAAGAAGATCTTCATCATGATCAAGCGGAGGGGGTGGCCGCCAATCGGTCGTGTCGCACGACGTCGTTCGCGTGTTCGGTGGTACCTGTAAGTCGTGGCTATGGCTAGAGTTGCGTTGGTGCTACTCGTGTCGTCCGTGGGGGTCCGTAGGAGGCTGAGGTTCGCGGCCTCGGGCCCCCCTACGAAACCGACCGGAGCAACGATGGCCTCGCGACTCAACCGACTTACGACGAACGACATCCGCAACGCTGGACCGGGCGAACACGCGGACGGCGGCAACTTTGTCCTGAGACGCTGTCGGTGCCCGTCGCGCCGGGAGCTGGCGGCTGGGCACCGGTGGACGCTCGCGGAAGAACGCGACCCGCGCCGGGAGGCCGCCCCGTCTCAAGTGACGTTCAAGGTCGCGGCCGACCGGACCTACGAAGCGCTCGCGGCGATCGTCTCGCGACCATCCCTTGCCGCGAAGCAGAGCGCTTCCGGAAAGTTGAGGAGGAGTACGGCGACCGACTCCGCGAAGCCCTCAAGGTCGCGGAGGAAACGGAGCAGATCCGTTCAGATTCCGAGGCGCAGCAGGGTCCGGAGGTCGGGGGCCCGGAGGAGTCGTCCGGCTAAGACGCTATCAGCCAGGGATCTCCTCGCAGCGGCCACGAATGATGTACTGAATCCTCGTACCAATGAGCGTCCACACGAACGTGTTTGGTATCGCTCCCCCGGAGCCGAGCTCATAGGCCTGAACGTCGAAGCCCAGCTCGAAGGCTGACATCCCCCCGGGGCTGTAGATGCCCATTGGTGAAAGCCCGGGACGAGGCACCGGCCCTCCGGCTGCTTCCATGTCCAGGCCCGACACAAAGGGAAGACCAGCGTCCGGCGCCTCTAGGCGGTGCGAGCCGCCCTCCTCCTGATAGAGATACAGATAGGGCCCTGCCGCGTTGAACCCGACGAAGTGGTACGGCTCAACGAAGGCAGACGATGTCAGCTTGGGTCGTTCAACCAAGGCCGGCCCCTCCCCCGGCAAAGCGGCCCCTGTGATCGTCGCCGCCGTGTGGGTGAGGAAGAAACGCTCGAGCGAGGGCTCTGGGTTCAAGCCTTGCGCCCTTCCATCCTGAATTCCGGCGACCTGATCGGTGACGCAGATCAGCTTGGTTTGCTGCCCCCCAACCGATTGAGCGAACATCGTGGCTGGCGTGGCGGCCAGAACGAGGAACAGGGTGCAAATACGCCGATCCATAAGTCTCCCACCTGAGACAACCCCGCCGCTAACGTGCGGCAGGTTGTCCCATCTCGCCATGTCCACGCCCCGCTCAGCCTGGAAGCGCGTTGGGGCCAGGACAAGAGACCACACGGGTTCCCCTTGACCGCCCCCGTCGAGTCGGGCCTACTCACCCGGGACCGAACCTCGAGGTCATTGCAGTCTGCGCCATATCATCGATCGGTCTACAGAACGGGCTGGGACACTTCACCTCGCTGCCCAGTCACGCAAGACGAGGGAGCCGGTAGGAAGACTTTCGCGGAGCGTTCCGGGGAAGGCCGAGAGGTTGTCCTGGAGCCGAGCTGGTAGTGCGCCCAGAGCGATGTATGCCGGCGCGGCAGGTTGCCACTCGTGGCTCGGCTCAGCGCACGACGAGGTGACTGCCTCAGGGCCTTCGGCTATGGTCCGATCGCGGACGTCATCACCCCTAGGAGATGCGCATGGTCGTCAATAAGAGAGCCGCGCTCGTCTACGACTTCGACGGCACCCTCGCCAAAGGCAACGTACAAGAGCACTCCTTCATCCCCGAAATGGGGGTTGAGAAGCGTGAGTTCTGGGCCGAGGTGAAGCGGCTGGCTCGTGAACACGACGCGGACGAGATCCTCGCGTACATGTGGCACATGTTGTCCTTAGCCGAGCAACAGCAGGTCCCAATCACGCGAGCGCTGCTTGAGAAGCATGGGCGAGAGACGCCTCTGTTCCGCGGCCTAGACGACTGGTTCGACCGGATCAATGCCTTTGCCGCCGCACGCGGGCTGGCCCTTGAGCACTACATCGTGTCTTCAGGCAACCACGAGCTGATTTGCGGCTCGCCCGTCGTGGAGAACTTCAACGCGGTGTACGCGTCCAAGTTCATCTACGGGGAAGACGACGTGGCGGTGTGGCCGGGTGTCGCCATCAACTACACGACCAAGACGCAGTTCCTTTTCCGCATCAACAAGGGCATCGACAACACGTGGGACAACGACAAGATCAATCGTTGGATCCCAATGGACGAACGCCCGGTGCCCTTCTCGCGCATGATCTTCTTGGGGGACGGCGATACGGACATCCCGGCGATGAAGATGGTGCGCCACCAAGGCGGCCACTCCATAGCGGTCTTTGACCCCGATGAATGGGGCACGGAGCGATCGCAGGAGAAGATCTACCACCTCATTGCCGAAGACAGGGTCCACTTCGTGGCACCTGCGGACTACAGCGAGGGGTCACAATTGGCAGTCACCGTGAGGGGAATCCTAGGGCGTATCGCCCGTGAAGCCGGGTACCGCGGCCCTCCGCGGGAGAGCGAACCGACGGCGTAGCGCCTCGCCGCCGCCGCTGGCGGCCCGGGGGCGCCCGCGTTCGTGCGCGGCTCCTCTGGTGCTCGTCAGGGCTTCCTATACCCTGCCCTGCAACGTCTTCCTCCTGTCGTTCTACGGAGGGGGAGGGATTCTCGACGCCCTGCGGTCGTCGAGGGCTCGCGGCTTCGCGAACGGGTCCGCTTCGCGGTCGACCGGGCCGGCCGCTCGCGGCGAACCCACGTTGCGCCCTCCCTCCGGGAGTGCGCGTGGGTTC
>CALJLC010000372.1 GCA_937982605.1 uncultured Gemmatimonadales bacterium
TGCCCCGCCCACGGAGGCCAGGAGCGGTGTCTGCCAGAGCTGGCCGCCCCGCAGCGACGTCGCGTCTCCGAGCGAGGCGACCCCGACGTCGAAGCGGCCGCCCCCCCGCGTGTACGGAGACGCCTCGGCGGTGACGAGCACCGCGGCCGCGTTGCGCGTCCGGATCACGTCCTCGGGGACCTCGATGCCCAGGTTGCGGAGGAGGTTGGCCACCGAGCGGACCGTCATGCTCCCCCGCCGACCCCCGTAGATCCGGTCGCCGGTGCCGTCGAGGCCCACGACGATCCCGTAGCCGACGAGACG
The DNA here is from genome assembly GCA_937982605.1 of uncultured Gemmatimonadales bacterium. Lineage (GTDB taxonomy): Bacteria > Gemmatimonadota > Gemmatimonadetes > Longimicrobiales > Gaopeijiaceae > UBA2589. Next base: position 304 of record CALJLC010000372.1, read on the forward strand.
CACCGGCGTGTCGCCCGCATTGATCGTGAGATCCCGGACACGCGCGGTCTGCCCCGCCGCCGGGGCCGCGAGCACGAGCACGAGCGACGGCGCCAGCGCCAACAGCAGCACCAGCGGGGCCGACCGGACGCGGAGCCGACTCACGGGATGATCCATCCGAGGAGTCGGCCGATGAGGCTCTTGTCCGCCTTGGCCAGCGATCCGTCGGTGGCGTACAGGACCTCGACCTCGGCGATCCGCCACGACTCCACGGTGTTCTCCGACGTGATGTCCTGCGGCCGGATCACGCCGCGCACGGTCACTTCCTGCTCGTGCTCGTCGATCGTCAGGAGCTTGCGGCCCTCCACGCGGAGGGCGCCGTTGGGCTCGACCTCGGTCACACGGACGGAGACCTCCGAGTTCAGCCGGTCCTGGCGGTAGTCACGACCCCGCTGAAGCGACTCGTTGCCGAGGAAGGAGCCGAGCGTCCCGTCCCCGCCGGAGGCGTTCATCCGCACGCCGACCCCCGCGTCGGTGCGCCGGTCCTCGATGGCGGAGGTGGACCGGTCGGCGGACGCCGCCGTGAACTCGTCGACGACGACCGTGACGATGTCTCCGATCTGGAAGCGGCGTCCGTCGGCCAGCCAACCGAAGTCGGGCGCGGGCGGACCGGCCGGCACCTGCGCCGACGCTGCCCCGGGCGACAGCGCGGCGGCCACGAGCGCGGCGGCCACGGCCGCCGTGGAGATGCGATCACGGATCATGGGGTCCCCGGCAGGAGTGTGACGCGTCCGGGCGCGCGGGCGCGCGCCTCCATGCGGAGGCCGGAGGCCAGCCGCACCAGCAGCCGCTCGCCTTCGCGTGCCGACCCGAGCGCCTCGCCGCGCACGGTCATCACGACGCCCGAGCGGATGAGCGTCGCTTCCACCGTCTCGCCCCCGCGCACGAGGTACGGAGGCCGCACGGCCGGAGCACGCAGCTCGGCCCCCGCCGTGAGGACGCGCTCGGCCACCATGCCGACCGGTCCAGGGCCGGGGCGGCTCGGAGCCCCCGGCACGAGGCGGACTTCGTGCCTCACGTCGACGGAGTCGATCGTCTCCCCGCGCTCGATGCGCCGGGCGGCGACCGGGACGGACGCCAGGTGCCCCGCCTCCGCGAAGCGCCGGACCATGTCGTCGCCGCTCCAGACCGTGACCAGGAAGCGGTCGGACCCGGCCGGCGCCACGGCGAGCGAGTCGACGAGCACCGGCAGCTCGCCGGCCACCTCCACGCGTACGTCGGTGGCGGGGAGCCGCCACGCTTCCGCCACCCGCTCGGTCAGGAGGCCGGCGAGCGGCGAAGAGGGCGACACGGAGTCCTGCGCGCCCGCCGCCGGAGCGACCGCCGCCAGCGCGCCGGCGACCGCCAACGCCCGCGAAAGGGACGCGGCCATCCCCGCGGAGTGAGCCGCGAGCCGAACGGGCTGCATCAGCGCACCATCGAGTTGGTCACGTCCGCCATGTCCTCGCTGGCCTGGACGGCCTTCGCGTTGATCTCGTAGGCGCGGAGCGCGGCGATCATGTCGACCATCTCCTGGACGACCTCCACGTTGCTCGACTCGAGCGCGCCCTGGATGATCCGCCCGAATCCGTCCTCCTGCGCCGCGCCGAGGATCGGTGCGCCCGAGGCGGCGGTCTCCGCGTAGAGGTTCTCGCCGAGCGCGTGGAGTCCGGGCTCGTTCGGGAAGCGCGCGAGCTCGATACGGCCGACCTCGAACGGCTCGGCCTGCCCGGAGACCGTCCCGCTCACGATGCCCGTGCGCGAGATGGCGATGCTGGTCATGTCCTCGGGCACGCGCATGTCGGGAAGCACGGGGTACCCGCCCGCGGTCACGATCACGCCCTGATCCGAGATCGAGAATGAACCGTCCCGTGTGTACGCGGTCGTCCCGTCGGGTCTCCGGACCTGGAAGAGCCCCTCGCCGTCGATGGCCAGGTCCATCGGCCGCGTCGTCATCTCGAAGGTGCCCTGCTCGTGGATCCGCTGGATCCCCGAGAGGCGGGTGCCCCGCCCGATCTGCACGGAGGCCGTCACCTCGGACTCGGGCGTGCCCAGGTCCTGCTGCCCCTGCACCGTCTGGTAGAGCAGATCCTCGAAGTGCGCCCGACTGCGCTTGAACCCCGGCGTGTTCACGTTCGCCAGGTTGTTCGCGATCACGTCGATGCGCGTCTGTTGCGCGGCCATCCCGCTGGCCGCGGTCTTGAGTCCCGGATCCATCCGTCCTCCTCCCTGTGTGCCTCCGCGCCTACTCGACGCGGCCGAGCCGATTGGCCACGGTGTCCATCATCGAGTCGATCGCGCGGACGCTGTTCTGAACCGCCTCGAAAGAGCGCTGGATGCGAGTCATCTCCACCAGCGCGTCGAGCGCGGATACGTTGCTCCCTTCGATCCATCCCTGCCGGACGCGCACTTCGACCTCCGGTACGTCGTCCAGCGCATCGGCCGCGAGCGCGGAGGCTCCCCCGCGCGCGCCGAGAAGCTCCGGCCGGGTGGTGACCGGATCGGCGTTCGGCGCCGAGACCACGCGGAGCCTGCCGACGCGCTCACCCGCCACGGACACCCCCCCACGCGCGTCGATATCGACGGGGCCCGGTGGGAGCACGAGCGGTCCACCGGTTCCGAGCAGCGCGTTGCCGTCCGCGTCGACGATCCGCCCTTCACCGTCCAGCGCGAACGATCCGCTGCGCACGAGCTTCTGGCCGTTGGGCGTCTCGACCACGAAGTGCCCACGGCCCTCGAGCGCGAGGTCGAGCGAGCCACCTGTGCGCTGGAGGTCGCCCGCGCTCGGGTCGGTCACCGTGCCGACGCTCGGGAGCCCGCCTTGCAGGACCTCGGAGAAGACGCGCTGCGCGCGGAAGCCGTCGGTCTCGGTGTTGGCGATGTTGTTCGCGTTGATCTCGTGACGGCGCTGCCAGTAGATGAGCGCGTGCCCGGCAGCGCGAAGGCTCGGAGGGCCGCTCATCTGCTCTCGCTCCCGGTTGGGGACCACCACGACGCCGGTGGTGCGTCGCAACCGGCGTGCCACCCGGCGGGCGGGGGCTCCGACGACGCAAGTGGCTGCGTGCCTTGACGATGCGGAGGTCCCCCAACGCCCGCCCGACCGCCCGTGCGAGGCTCGGGACCCGGCAGTCCCTTCCGGGTAGGCAGCCCCTTCCCAAGCGGCGACAGAGTCATGCGGCACGGCTCGCGCGCAGCCGGGCCTCGAGACGCTCGGCGTCCCGGCACGTGGTCGCCCGGCCCTTCCGACGGACCGGACTCGCGCGCCCGGGCCGGCGCTTCCGCCGGGCAGGCGGGGCCGCCGCGGCCCGGGCGGACGCCCTGCGGCGCATCTGCCCCACGACCGCCGCCGAGAGCCCGAAGGCCATGAGGAGGCCGATCACCCCGAGGGCCAGCGCTTCGGCGCCCGGGGTGGAGTCGACCATGCCGACGACCGAGGCGCGGAGCGTCCGGTACGCTTCCGCGAGGCCGGGCCCGGATCCGGCAGCGGAGGGCTCGACCGGGGGGGCGAGCGCCGCGCTGAGCGCATCCCACGCGGGGGGGCCGTCGTTCCCGCGGAGGATCGCCTCGACCAGGTCGGCCGCGGTCGCCGCGGCGTCGTCCGGGCTCTGGGCGGCCACGCCCGGGAGCGTGGAGGTCAGGAAGAGGAGGAGCAGGCCTCCGGTGCGGTGCGCGGTTCGGCTCACGGTTCCACTCCACGGTCGGTGAGAAGGGCGCGCAGCGTCTTGAGCGCGGCGTGCCGGATCTGGGAGACGCGCGACTCGGTGACGCCGAGGAGCTGCGCGATCTCCCTCAGGCGCAGCTCCTCGTAGTAGTAGAGGGCGAGCACCCGGGCGTCGCGCTCCGGGAGCTCGCGGAGGCACTCCTGGAGCAGGCGCAGCGCGTCCTCGCGCTCCAGCGCGTCGATCGGCATGGGGCCGTCGTCCGGCGTGGTCTCGGCCACCGTGCGAGGACGGGACGCATCGGAGGGTCCGCGGCTGCTCTCGTGCAGCGAGTCGGTCACGTGGCGCTTCATCTCGAAGCGCCACCCGTGGAGCTCCTCGAGGTCGATGTCGAGCGCCCCGGCGAGCTCTTCCGGCGTCGGCTTGCGCTCGAGCTCGGAGAGCAGCTCCGCCTCCGTCGCGCGGATCTGGCGCTCCTTGCGGCGCACCGACCGGGGGGTCTGGTCCCACCGCCGCAGCTCGTCCAGCATGGCGCCCCGGATCCGCGTCACCGCGAGCGTGCTGAAGGCGAGGCCGCGGGAGGGGTCGAAGGCGGTCGCCGCCTGGATGAGACCCTGGACGCCCGCGCTCACCAGGTCCCCCCGCTCGGGCCCGACGCCCCCCGACTGATCGAGCTTGCGGGCCAGGTCGTAGACCAGCCCGAGGTTCTCGGAGACGAGTCTGTCGATCTCCTCTCGCCTCTCCTCGGGAGAGAGCTTCCCGGGAGGCCGACCCTTCCCGCGGCGACTCGGCTCGGCGCTCATTCGGCCCTCCACGGGAGCAGGCGCGGCATGAGCGCCGCCAGCTGCTCCGGCAGCTCCGAATCGACCAGGCGCTCCGCCAGCATGGCGCCGTCGGTGAGTCCCCCGGCCAGTGCGGGCTCCATCGGGACGCCACCCACCACCTGCGGCGCGGCTCCGAGGAAGCGGGTCGCGCCTTCGGTTAGGACCACGGTCGCCAGCTCCGTCTCGCCCTCGCGCACGCGGTTGAGGAGCACCGAGGGCCGGAGCTCGGTGCGTGCCCGGAAGGCCTTGAGCAGCGCGTGCGTGGAGGCGAGCCCGATCGCGTCGGGTCCGGACACGATCACCACCGAACCGACCCGCAGGTCGACGCAGCGGTCGACCGCCTCGAGTCGGGCGCCCGCGTCGACGACCACGACGTCCCGGTCGTCGAAGAGGGGCGGGACCCGTCGGACGAGCGCCCGGTGGCTGCGGTCGGGCGCTTCGCCCCCGGCGAAGCTCGCCAGCTCGAGCCGTCCGTGTACGCGACGGACGATCGCCTCGGGACCGTCGCCGGCGAGGTCGCGGAGGGAGGGACCGGCCGGAAGGCCGAGCCAGACCCGCTGTACGTCGAGCCAGGGATCGGCGTCGACCAGGAGCGTCCTCCGTCCCGAGCGGGCCGACCGGATCGCGAGCACCGCCGAGAGCAGGGAGACGCCCGAGCCGCCGCGACCCGAGACCAGCGCCACGACGTGCGGCGGGCCCGGGCGGCTGCGCCTTCGCCCACCGAGTCGGGCACGAGCGGCGTCCAGCTGAGAGGTCATGCGGTCGCCTCGAGGGGCCACTCGTCGACCTGCCCGCGCAGCGCGGCCTCGATCAGACGGGACGGCGCGGGGTGCAGGTCGTCCGGCACGCTCTGGCCGTCTGCGACCCACCGGGCCGGGAGGCCGAAGCGGTCCGCGAGCTGGGCCACGCCGGCCTCTCCCGGCACCTCGTCGAGCTTGGTCAGGAGAACGTGCGTCGGGAGGAGCTCCTCGTACTGCGCCCGGACCGCGCCGGCCAGGTGGAAGCGCATCGAGGCCGGCACCACGAGGTGCACCTCGTCGGGCCGGAGACGCGCCAGCGTGCGACGCCACGACCGCTCGCCCGGTGCCGCGTTCGGCGTGCGCCCGGGGCAGTCGATCAGGATCACGTCGCACCGGCCGAGCCGGGACATCGCGCCGTCGACCTCGTCCGGCTCGGCGAGGACCTCGAGGGGGAGGTCGGCCAGGTCGGCGTACGTCTGGATCTGGTCGAAGGCGCCGATCTTGTACGTGTCGAGCGAGACGAGCCCGACGCGGGCTCCCGCGAACGCGCCCGCGTGGAGCGCCAGCTTGGCCACCGTCGTCGTCTTTCCCGAACCGGTCGGGCCGACGAGGGCCACGACCCGAGCGCGCCGACCCGAAGGTCCGGCGGGCGCACGCGCCTTCAACGAGCGCTCGAAGCGCTCCAGCTCCCCCGGGCGGGCGGCGACGATCTCCACGCCCGAGGCCGTGGACACGGTCCGCAGGACGAGCGCGTCCTCCCCGAGGTCGGTCCGGAGCCGTCGGAGAGTCTCGGCGACCGTGCGTCCGGCGTAGCGTTCAACGCGCATCGTTCAGCTCCCAGCTTCCCAGGGGTTCGAATCCGGCGTGCGACGGGAGCTCCGCGAGCGAGATCACCGGCACGTGCGGGAGCACCGGCTCGAGGAGCTTTCGGACTCCGACGCGGAGCGACGGAGGGGTGATGACGGGAACCGGGCCCGGGCCGTGCTCCCGCGTGAGTCGATCGAGCTGCTGGATGGCCGCCGAGAGCCGCTCGGGCGCGAAGCTCTCGATGCCGGTGGCGCGCGGGCTGAAGAGGCCCATGAGCGAGGCCTCGAGCTTCGGCCCCACCGTGATGCCGCGTACCGAGCCCCGGTCGTCGAGGAAGCGCTCGGCGATCGTCTTGGCCAGGCTGCGGCGCACGTGCTCGGTGAGCACCTCCGGGTCCTTGGAGGCGTCGGCATGGTCCGAGAGCGCCTCGAGGATCGTGACGAGGTCCCGGATCGGGACCGCCTCCCGCAACAGGCGCTGCAGCACCCGATGCACGACACCCAGCGACACGCGCGCCGGCACGACCTCCTCGATGAGCGCCGGGTGGGTCTCCCGGAGCCGATCGAGCATCGCCTGGACCTCCTGGCGGCCCAGGAGCTCGGCACCGTGCTCCTTGAGGGTCTCCATGAGGTGCGTCGCCACGACGGCCCCCGGCTCCACGACGGCCCACCCTCGAGCCTCGGCGTCGATCTTCAGCTCCGGGGAGATCCAGCGCGCCGGCAGGCCGAAGCTCGGATCGCGCACCTCGATGCCGTCCACCGGCTCGGTGACGTTGCCCGTGTCGAGCGCCAGGAGGTTGCGCATCATCACCTCGCCCCGGGCGATCTCGCTCCCGCGCAGGCGGATCACGTACTCGCCGGCCGCCAGGTCGATGTCGTCACGGATGCGGATCGGGGGCACCAGCAGCCCCAGGTCCTGCGCCGCCTTCTTCCGGAGCACGCCGACCCGGCTCAGCAGATCGCCGCCCTGCGATTCGTCCACGAGCGGGATCAGGCCGAAGCCGACCTCGAGCTCGACCGGATCGAGCAGCAGCAGGTCGTCGAGCGGGTCGCCGGCCGCCGGGAGCTGCCTGCGCCCGCTCCGCGGGCGGATCTCCTCGCGGCCCGCCTCCTCGCCCGCGTCGACGTCCGAGGCTCCGGCGGGCAGCGTCCCCACGCCGGCCACCGCCGGGGAGGGCGCTCCGGAGGCGAGGAGCGCGAAGCCGCCGCAGCACGTCGACAGGAGGAGGAACGGCACCGCGGGGAGCGCCGGAATCAGGCCGAGCGCCGCGAGGATCGCGCTCGCGCCCCAGAGCGGGCGGGAGTCCCGCCCGAGCTGTTCGGCGAGGGCGGCGCCGACTCGGGCGCCCCCGGCGGAGTACGTCACCACGATACCGGACGCGGTGCTCACGATGAGCGCGGGGATCTGGCTCACGAGGCCGTCCCCGATCGTGAGCACGGTGTAGCGGGCGGCGGCGTCGGAGAGGACCAGACCCTGCTGGACCATCCCCACGTAGATGCCGCCGAGGATGTTGATCCCCGTGATGAGCAGGCCGAGCACGGCGTCGCCGCGGACGAACTTGGCCGCGCCGTCCATGGCGCCGTAGAAGTCGGCCTCGAGCGAGATCTCGCGCCGGCGCTGGCGCGCTTCGACCTCGTCGATGATGCCGGCGTTGAGGTCGGCGTCGATGCTCATCTGCCGGCCGGGCATGGCGTCGAGCGTGAAGCGGGCGGCCACCTCCGCCACGCGCCCGGCGCCCTTGGTGATGACGATGAAGTTGATCGCCACCAGGATGAGGAAGATGACCACCCCGACGGCGTAGTTGCCGCCGACGACGAAGTCGCCGAAGGCGCCGATCACCTCGCCGCCGTACCCCTCGCCGAGGATGAGGCGGGTGCTGCCGACGTTGAGCCCCAGCCGGAAGAGCGTGAGCATCAGCAGGAGCGTCGGGAAGGCGCTGAGCTCGAGCGGATTGGACGTCTGCAGCGCCACGAGGAGCACGACGAGCGAGCTGGCGATGCTGACGGTGATCAGGATGTCGAGCACGAAGGCCGGCAGCGGCAGGACCAGCAGCGCGACGATGAAGACGACCACGGCGATGATGGCCATGTCGGCGTTCACGAAGCGGCGCGCGTTCATGCCCGTGCTCCCGCGGCCGCCGGCCGGCGATGGCGGAAGACGAACGCGAGGATCTCGGCCACCGCCACGTAGAGCATCGGCGGAATCGGCTGCCCGATGCGCGCGGTGGCGAAGAGGGCGCGGGCCACCGGCTTGCTCTCCACCACGGGCACGCCGGCCTCGATCGCGGTCCGGCGGATCCTCTGGGCGAGCTTGCGCGAGCCCATGGCCACGACGACCGGGGCGTCGGCCACGTCCGGATCGTACCGGAGCGCCACGGCGATGTGCGTCGGGTTGGTGACGACGACGTCGGCGGTGGGCACGGCCTGCATCATGCGCATGCGCGCCAGCGACCGGCCGAGGCTGCGCAGCCGGGCGCGGATGAGCGGGTCACCTTCGGACTCGCGCAGCTCCTTCTTCACTTCCTCCTTCGTCATGCGCAGCTCTCGCTGGTGCTGCCACGACTGATAGCCGTAGTCCGCGGCGGCGAGGGCGAGGAGCGCCAGCCCGGCGGCGAGCAGCACCGTCGTGATCTGTCCGCGCAGCACCTCCACGAGCGCGGCCGGCCCGCTCTGGGGCAGACGGCTCAGGTCGTCGAGCCCGCCGGACAACGCCACGTACACGACGACCCCGACGACGACGATCTTGGCCAGCGCCTTGAGCAGGTCGACGAGCGGTCGCGGGCTCAGGAAGCGCTTGAGGTTCTTGACCGGGGAGAGGCGCGACCAGTCGGGCTGCAGGGGCTTGGCGGTGAGCGTCCCGCGACCCTGACCCACGCCCACCGCGAGCGCGATCGTCGCGACCACCCCCATGAACGGGAGCACGCCCAGCGCGGTGGTCACCCCCACCCAGCGCATCCACTCCACGGCGATGCGGGGCTCGGTGAGCGTGTGCGGACCCACGGCGAGGCTCGCGCGGGTGAGCTCGACGAGCGTCTCTCCGAGCATCCCGCCGCCGGGGCCGAACATCAGGCCGGCACCGAGCAGGACGGCGGCGGCCGAGAGCTCCTGCGTCCGGGGGATCTTCCCCTCGTCCCGAGCCTCCTGCCTGCGCTTCGGGGTCGGGGCTTCGGTCTTGTCCTGGCCGGTCTGCGACATGCGTCAGCCTCCGGCCACGACGAGGAGGAAGCGGCTCGCCAGCTCGCGCACGTGCACCGGCCATGCGGCGTAGTAGGTCGCCGCCAGGGGCAGGGCGGCGCCGAGCACGACCAGCCCGAGGCCGATCTGAAGCGGGAAGGCGACCGCGAGCATGTTGAGCTGAGGCGACGTGCGCGCCAGCACGCCGAGCGCCATGTAGCCGACCGAGACCGCGGCGATGATCGGCGCGGCGAACTGGAGTCCCTGCGCGAAGAGGAGGGACATCATCCCGGTGAGGGCGAGCACGCCGCCCCGGAGGTCGACGGGAGCGCCCGCCGGGACGATCACGAAGCTCCGAGCGAGCGCCTCGAGCATCACCAGGTGACCGCCGGTGACGAGGAGCAGGAGCAGCGCGAAGAGGGAGAGCAGTCGGCCGAGCACGCCGGTGCCGAGGCCGGTCAGCGGATCCAGGGCCGTGGCGCCCGACAGCCCCGTCTGCACCGCGAGGACGTCGCCGGCGAGCTCCGCGCCGCCGATCAGGACCGCGGCACCCAGGCCGATCCCCACGCCGACGACCATCTCCTGCGCCAGCATCGCCGGCCCGATCACGAGGCCGACGGGGGGCGCCGGCAGCGCCGGCACAAGGAGGGCGGTGAGGAGGAGCGCCACGGCCGCCCGCACCATCGCGGGAAGGGTGCGCGCGGCGAGGAGAGGCGCCACCAGCATCAGGCCGCCGACGCGGAAGAAGACCAGCGTCATGGCCAGCAGGACGGGGGGCACCGGGTCGGGCACGTCAGCGCACCATGGCCGGGATCGCCTGGACGAGGCGGCTCGCGAAGCCGACCGCGATCGAGATCGACCACGGGAGCATCACGAACATCACGACGCCCACGCCGAAGAGCTTCAGCACGAAGGCGACCGTCTGCTCCTGGATCTGCGTGACGGTCTGGATGATGCTGACGGTGAGGCCCACGCCCAGCGCCACCGTGAGCAGCGGCGCCGACAGGAAGAAGGCGGTGATGACCGCCTGCCGGCAGAGCTGGACGACGAGCTCGTACGTCATGGCGCCCTCACACGAAGCTCCGCGCCAGCGTCCCCATGAGCAGCGCCCACCCGTCCATCAGGACGAAGAGCATCAGCTTGCAGGGGAGCGCGATCATCGTCGGCGGCAGCATGAACATGCCCATGCTGGTGAGCACCGCGGCCACGACGAGGTCGATGACGATGAAGGGAAGGAAGATCGCGAAGCCGATCTCGAAGGCGGTCCGGAGCTCGCTGGTCACGAACGCCGACATCAGCACGGTGTTCGGGATGTCCGCGGGGGTCAGCGGAGGCGGGGTGCGGCTGATCTCCAGGAACATCCGCAGGTCGGGCTCGCGCGTGTGCACGAGCATGAACTGGCGCAGCGGGCCGGTGGCGCGCACCAGCATCTCGCCTTCCTCGATCTGACCTTCCACCCACGGCTGAACGGCCAGGACACGGACCTGCTCGAAGGTCGGGGCCATGACCGCGGTGGTGAGCAGCAGCGCCATCGCGGCGAGGAGGTGGCCCGGGGGCGTGTTCTGCGTCCCGAGCGCCTGCCGCAGCAGCTGGAGCACGATGAAGATCCGGGTGAAGCTGGTCGTCAGGAGGAGCAGGCTCGGCGCGAGCGCCATCAGACCGAGGATCACGACCGTTCCCACGGTCCCGGTCAGCCGGAGGCCCTCCTCCTCGTCGCCCATCTGGAAGGCGACGCCGGGGAGCGCCTGGAAGACCGGGCCGAAGATCCCCGCCGGCGGCCGGGCGTACGGCACGATCGGATTGCCGAAGGCGTCGACGCCCCGTCCCAGCGGATCGACGACCGCCCCCAGCGGATCGCCCGTGTCGCCGGGCGGCGGGATGATGTCCGGTCGGGGCGTCTGACCGAGGACGGGGCCCGCGGCGGCGGCGAGCAGCCCCGCCACGAGGAGTGCCGTGCGAGCCCGTCCGGGAACGCGCCCCACGTGCAGCCTGAGCGTCGAGCGGAAGTCGGGCCGCGCCTCGACGGCGGGCGCGTCCAGATCGTCCTCCGAGAGCTCGGTGATCATGCGGGCGCCGCCCTCGCCGCTCGACACCAGGATGTGGCGCCGCCCCACGCGCACCACGGCCAACCCCTGGTTGGCGTTGAGTCCCACCCGCGACACGACCTCCAGGCAGCGGGGATGCGCGCCTCCGAGCCCCCGGTGCCCGAGCAGGCGGGCGCGGATCCAGAGGCACAGGAGCGCGAAGCCGCCCACGAGGGCGGCGACCCCCAGTCCGCTGGCGAGGAGCGCGGTCACGAAGCGGACGGCACGCCGCGTCCGGGCTCACGGATGCTGAGGATCCGCACGCCGAATTTCTCGCCCAGGACGACGACCTCCCCCGTGGCGAAGGGCCGGTCGCTCACGAAGACCTCGACCGGCTGACCGACCAGCCGATCGAGCTGCACGACCGAGCCGCGCCCCAGCGCGAGCACGTCCTCCACGGCCATCCGGGTGCGCCCCAGCTCGATGGAGACCGGGACCTCGAGCTCCATCACCGCGGCGAGCGATGCCCCGGCACCCGCGGCGGCGGCGGGCGCGCCCTGGCCGGGCTGGGCCCGTCGACCCTCGTCGAGGTTCGGAAGCTTGTCGTCACTCATCTCTGTCGTCTCCTCGTTGTGGCCGCCGCGCCGTCAGCGCGGCGGGAGGACGTCCAGCACCTGGACGCCCATGTTCGGCCCGAGCCGGCCCTGCCGACCCCTGAAGCGCAGCGTACCCGAAACGAGCACGTCGACCGGGTCCCGCACGGAGGTGGTCGTCGTGATGAAGTCGCCTTCCTTGAGCTCGGAGAGGCGACCGAGTGTCACGCGCGTCTCGGGAAGGCGCGCGGACACTTCGACGGTGGAGCGGCGCACGAGCTTCTCGACGCGGTTGCGCTCGACCGCGACCTCGGCCGGCGGCCGCTGGACCGTCTGGACCGGACGCGACGCCGCCGGGCTCAGGAACGGCTCGAGCACCGGGAAGGGCAGGACGAACTGGATGATCCCTTTCACCTCCCCGTACTCGACGCGGAGCGTCGTGACGAGGATGTCCTCGTCCCGCCCGGTCATCTCGATGAGCTCGCGGGCGGACTCGAAGCGGGCGAAGGAGAAATCGATCTCCATGTGGTCCCGCCACACCGCGGAGACCTCGCTTGCCAGCCGATCTGTGAAGAGGCGGGTCACGACGGACTCGAGCGGCGTGAGCGCCCGGTCGGGCGCCTCGGTCACCTCGCTCCCGCCGACGAGCCGCTCGACGAGGAGGAAGGCGATCGACGGGTCGAGCGCGATCGCCATCGAGCGGCCCGGCACGTTCGTGAGGTCGTAGAGGAACGTCGCTCCGGGGTCGGGCAGGGAGTCGACGAACGATCCGTACGTCGCCTGACCGACGCTCTCCAGATGCACCTCGAACGGTGCGCGCAGTCGGCCGGAGACCCACCGCTGCAGGAGCTGCGCGAGCTGCTCGTGCGACGCCTCGAGGTTGCGCTGTCGGTCCGGCGAGATCCGGCTCGGGCGCCGGAAGTCGTACGCCACCACGTCGCCGCGTTCGGCCTGTGGACGGATCATTGGATGACGAACTGGGGGAAGAAGATCCGGTAGACGCCTTCGTAGCCGAGCATCGTGTTGAGCGCGGCCCTGAGGTCCTCCCGGATCACGTCCCGGCGCTGGATGTCCGTGAGCTGCTCCACGGTCATCGTGGAGAGGATCGTGAGCAGGAGGTCCCGCGCCTCCGCCTCCCTCGAGGAGAGCTCCGACTCGGCCTCCGGCGTCGCGTCCAGGACGAGCGTCGCGATGAGGAAGCGCGAAGCGCCCGACCCGGCGGGATTCAGCACGAGGTTCTCGATGGCGAACGGCTCCTCGTCCTCCTCGCCTCCGCCGTAACCGTCGTCGCCGTGGCCGCCCCCACCTCCCTCACCCCCGCCCTCGATCACCTCCGCGATCATCGGGGTCGCGATCGGTCCGCCGAAGTAGCCGCCCGCCCCCGCGCCCACCGCCGCGAGCATGAGCAGGACGACGACGGACGGCCCCGACTTGCCTGGGGGCTCGAGCGCATCGTCCGCTGGAGGCTCTGATTCGGACACGGCCGACTCCGGCGCGGGTGACGGGACGCCCGCATCCCGAGGCAGGGCGCGTGCCATCGGCGACGGACGCCGACGGGGCTCGCCAGCTCGTTGTCACGGCACCACTTACACACCCGGTCGGGCCCGTTCTCCGACGCCTGCGCGGACGCGGGCCGGGGCGCGCGGAAAGACCTTCCGGTGGGCGCGCGGTCGAATCTTCCGGGGCCGCCAAGAAGCGGGCCCGACCGCGGGCCGGAGTCGGCGTGCGCGAGCCTGCGGGGAGAAGGCCCCGTCCGCTCGCGGCGGAGCGCCCGGTATCCCCGCGGGGAGCGGACGGTCCGCCCCGAGGGCCGGGGCGCGAACGTGCGAAGGGCCCCGGCGCCGAGCGCGGGGCCCTTCGGGGGAGCGGCGCGGAGCCGCGACCGGGCCCCCGCCGCCGCGATCGACTGCGCGGGGCCCGTCGGCGAACTACCTGCGGAGGTTCACGAGCTCCTGCAGCATCTCGTCGCTCGTGGTGATCACCCGCGCGTTCGACTGGAAGCCGCGCTGGGTCGTGATCATGTTCGTGAACTCCTGCGCCAGGTCGACGTTCGACATCTCCAGCGCACCGGAGGTGATGAACGACTGGCTCCCCTCCTGGGCGAAGCCGATCACCGGCGTGCCGGAGTTGGCGGAGTCCGAGTAGAGGTTGTCGGTGAGCCGGATGACGCCCGCCGGGTTGTTGAAGTCGGCCATGGCGACCTGGCCGAGGATGAGCGTCTCGCCGTTCGTGAACGAGCCCTCGATGACCCCGTTCTGGCCGATGCCGATCTCCTCGAGGTCGCCCATCGGGTAGCCGTCCTGGTCCCGGATCAGCGCCGTGACCGGGCTGGCGAACTGGGAGAGGCCGTCGATCTGGCCGGCCGTACCGAACGCCACGTCGACCGTCTGGGCGGCGCCGAAGCCGGTGGGCGTGAAAGAGAACGCCGTCGTCTCGGGACCGACCAGGGAGCCGTCGTCGGCGAAGGTGAGCGTGCCGGTGTCGCCGCCGCCGACGGCCCCGTTGGTGACCGTGATCGCGAAGTCCCACGTGTTGGCCGCGGTCTTCGTGAAGGTGACGCTCATCTCGTGCGCGCCACCCTGCTCGTCCATGACCGTGATCGAGGTGAGCCGTGTGGTGCCGATGGCCGCACTGGCGTCGAGGTTACCCCCGAGCGTGGCGTTCGCGGTCGCCTGCGCCGCGGACTTCTGACCGAACGGCAAGCGGATGTCGTCGACGACGTCGTTGAGCACCCCGTTCGTGGCGGTTCGGCCCTGAACCACGAAGCCGTTCGTGGCCAGCGTGAGACGGCCGTCCGAGTCGATCGTGAAGTTGCCGGCCCGCGTGAAGTAGTTCTGCTGGCCATCGTTCACGACGAAGAAGGACGGGCCCTGGATGGCGAGGTCGGTGGTCTGTCCGGTCGCCTCGAGGTTGCCCTGCGTGAAGACCTGGTCGATCGAGGCGATGCGCATCCCCAGCCCGATGTGGATCGGGTTGACGCCTCCCGGCGCACCCGCGGCTCCGTTGGGCGGCCGGCTGGCGCTCTGCACGAGCTGCGACAGGCTCTCCTCGAAGGTGACGCGACTCGCCTTGTAACCGATCGTGTTCACGTTGGCGATGTTGTTACCGATCACGTCCATGCGTGTCTGGTGGTTCCGCAGCCCCGAGACGGCTGCGAAGAGAGATCTCATCATGGCTGGAGCTGCTCCTGGTTGGTGATCTGAAGGACATTCGCGAGGGGGACCTCGTCGGATCCCACGACGAGCACGGGACCCGACTGGCCCCACCGGACACCCTGGACGACGCCGCTCGAGAGGGCGCGCGTGGTGACGCCTTCCTCTCCCCCGAGCAGCTCGACGGACACGGTGTAGCGGCCCGGCGCCAGATCCTCGGCGGCTTCGCCCAGCGCCACCCGGTGGACGCCGTCGCCGTCGAGCGCCGCCGTCGTGGAGAAGACGACCTGGCCCGCCGCGTCCTGGACCGAAACGCGCACGCTCGCCGCGGCCGAGGAGGCCACCCACACCGCGTCCGAGGCCGAGCCGGTCAGGTGCGCCACGTCCCCGTCGGCCACGATCCCGTTGCCGATCATCCCGATGGCGACGCTGTTCTGCGACTCGATCATCGACGCGGTGTTCATGTCGATCTGGGCCTGGAGGAGCTCGTTCGTCACGAGCTGCTGCTCCATCGCGGTGAACTCGGCCAGCTGCGACGCGAAGTCCTGGGCGTCCAGCGGGTCGAGCGGGTCCTGGTACTGGAGCTGCGTGACGAGCAGCCGCAGGAAGTCGTCCTTGCCCAACCCGCCGGGTCCGGAGAGCGGGTCCGACGAGAAGGTGGTCTCAGGAATCGGGTCCATCGGGGTCCTCCTGGGAGCGGTGCTGCCGCCCCGGCTGCGAGGGGTCTTCCCGGCGATCGAAGGGGTGGGCGGTCTTGTGGCCGCCGCCGCGCCCGGAGCCGGCCGAGCTCTGGCCGGCGCTTCCGTCGGCCGTGGCCCTGAGGGCGGCGGTGCCGTCCGCGCTCTGCACCTCCCCCGCGCCCTGCGGCGTGAGGCGCACGCTCAATCCGCGCGTCTCGACGCCACGTTCGGCGAGGAGCTGACGCAGCTCGTGCAGGCCGCGCTGCAGGTCGTCCGCCAGCCTCGGGTCCGAGACGTTGAGCTGCGCGTCGATGGAGCCCGGCCGCACGCCGAGGTCCAGTGACGCGCGCCCGGCGACGCCCTCGATGGGCAGCCGCACCCGGCGATAGACCAGCTGCTGTGCCTCGGGCGGATCGGGCGGCAGGGGTGGCGCCACCGCTCCGCCGTCCTCGGCGGCCGGTGCCGGCCTCGATGCTCCGGCCGGGGCGCCGGCCGGAGCCGCAGACGCGAGAACCGGAGTCGGCTCGGACCCCGTCGTCGCCGTCGGCTGCGGCGACGCCCGGCTCGGCGCCTCGGGACGCGCCGCGCGCCGTTCGGTCGCCTCCCCCTCGGGCTTCGGGAGGATGGACCGCTCCGACTCGGCGGCCCCGGCCGGACGCGGAGAATCGGGCCCCCGCACGGTCGGGCGAGCCGGGTCCGGACGGAGCTCCGGCGCGTCGGCGCCGTCCTCGGCGCCACCCGGTCTGGCCGGACGCGCGGGTCGCGCCACCGGAGCCACCGGCGCCACGCCCGGGCGGCGCCCGGGAGCACCCGGTGCCGGAGCGGGGAGGCCCCGATCTCCGGGCATGTCCGGGCCCTCGAGTGTGCGGGCGCTCTCCATCTGGATGTGCCCGGAGTCGTACGGGTAGAGCGTGCGCAGACCTTCCTCGGCGGCCACGCGCGCCAGGATCCGTGCCTGCTGCGGGGTGACGGGCGCGCCGTCCAGATAGACGTCGGCCGCGGCCCCGCTGGTGTGCAGGGACGAGCGCGTCCAGGTGACGACGGGTCCGTCGGTCGTGCGACCCTGCGCGAAGAGCGCGTCCTGCCGGTTCTGGCTCCGGTAGCCTTCGACGATCTGCACCCGCATGCCGTGCTCGTTCCACATCCGCTCGGCAACCCTGCGGAGTCTCGGCACGAAGTCTCGGGAGAGACGTCGCAGCATGCGCGCATCGAGCGTCACGGTGTCGGCTGCCTGCGGTGCTTCCTGCGGCAGCTGGACCGTGGAGGCGTCCAGCTCGACCATCCGGTCCGACACGGGCGCCACGGCCGGGGCGCCGACGAAGAAGATGGTCTCGATCCCGTGCGTCGCGGGGTTCGGCGCGACGCCGGCCGGGGGGGCGGGTGCCTCGACCCCCGCGTCCGAGTCCATCGCGTCTCCGACGTCCGACTCCGGGGAGTCGCCACCCCACACCGCCATCGCCTCGGCCACCAGCGCGGCGATCTCCCCCGTCGGCGCGCAGCCCGCTTCGCACGATACGATCGCCTCGCGGTCGACGTCCGCGTGCTCCGCGGCGCCCCCCGGACCGTCACCACCGGGCAGCGCGGGCGTGGCGGCCGCGGCCGTCTGCGTGCCGAAGCTGGCGAGCGCGAGCAGCACCGTCGGGAAGGCCACCACCTCCCCCTTGCCACCGCGCGTCTCGACCGTGTGCGCCGGTGAGTGCGCGGGCGCCGGTGCCGGCGTGATTGCCGGCGCGGTCGGCGGGATCACGATCCGCCGCCGAGGACGCGGCGACTGATGGAGGCGACGCGGGCCGGGTCCATCGCGGCGAGGATCGGGGCGGCGTTACGTCCCTGCATGGCCATGAGAATCCCCTCGAGTTGAGCGTCGTCGAGCTGGCTGAGGACCGGCGCGGCTTCGTCCGGCTTCATCGCCGCGAAGATCCTCGCCAGCCGCTGGTAGTTCTCGAGCGTGCGCGCATCCGGCTCCGGGTCGGGCGGCGTCGCCACGGGGGCGGGGGCCCCGCCCGTCGCCGGGAGCTGCGCGGGCGTCGCCTGTCCGGCCCCCGCGGCCTCGCCCTCGGCCTCCGGGTTCCCGGACTCGGCGACCTGCTCCGTCGCTTCCGGCGGCGTGTCGTCGGTCGTGGACGAGGCGACGGGGTCGGCCGGGTCGTCCGTACCGCCCGGCCGCTCGGAGCCGGCCGGCTCCTCCGGCTCGGTGCTTCCCCCGGCCGGATCGGCCGTCGCCGGTGCCTCGGCATGCTCTTCCGCCACCGGCTCCTCGGCGGTGAAGGCGTTCCAGATACCCACCCCGACGGCGCCGGCGGCCGCCCCGACGGCGATCGCGCCGAGGGAGAGGACGAGCCCCTTCATGACGCGGCCTGCTCGCCGCCGTGGAACCGGCGGGCCGCCACTTCGTCCTCACGCTTCTGCTCCGCTACCCGCTCGAGCGCCTCCGCCTCGGCCACCCGCGGCACCAGCACACGCTCGAGAGCCTCGCGCGCCCGGGACGCCTCCTCGAACGCCTGCAGCTTCTCCGCGAGCGTCGCCTCCGCGAGGGCGAGCACGGTCCGGGCGTTCTGGGTTCCGAGATCCACCTGCTCGATCACGATCCGGACGGTCTTGGCCTGGCCGACCGACTCGGCGGCGGGCGACGAGAAGAATCGCTCGAGCTCCTCCCGGCGCAGCTTGAGCTCCTCGAGCGCCGCCGAGGCATCCGAGACCGCCTGACGGGCGAGGCCCAGCTCCACGGCACGTCGCTGTTCCTCGTGGCGACGGAGGTCCAGCAGTCGGTCCAGCTTGCGATGGTCGGTCACACTCGGGCCCCGTCGTTGAGGAGCAGTTCACGTTCGAGTTCGTCCAGCGCGGCCAGCGTATCGGGCCACGTGGAGAGGTCGTCGGGCTCCTGGCGCAGGAAATCCGCGATCGGCCCGCGCATCCGGATCGCCTGATCGACGACCGGATCGGAGCCTTCCTGGTAGGCCCCCACGGAGATGAGGTCCTCCTTGTCGCGCCACGTCGCCGAGAGGCGCTGGAGCTCGCGCACGGCGCGGTGTCGCTCCCTGGGGAGCACCCGGTCCCGCAGCCGGCTGACGCTCCGCAGCACGTCCACCGCGGGGAAGTGCCCGGCGGTGGCGAGCTCGCGGGTCATGACGATGTGTCCGTCCAGGATCGACCGCACCGCGTCGGCCACCGGCTCGTTGAAGTCGTCGCCCTCGACCAGGACGGTGTAGACGCCGGTGATCGTGCCGGACTCGTCGGTGCCCGCCCGTTCCAGGAGCCGCGGCAGCAGGGCGAAGACCGAAGGCGGATAGCCCTTCGTCGTCGGCGGCTCGCCGACGGCGAGGCCGATCTCCCGCCACGACGTCGCGACGCGGGTGATCGAGTCCACCATGAGCAGCACGTCCTGCCCCCGCGAGCGGAACTCCTCCGCGATCGTCGTGGCCACCAGGGCGGCCCGGGCGCGCAGCAGCGCGCTCACGTCACCGGTCGCGACCACGACGACGGAGCGGGAGAGCCCCTCCGGTCCGAGCGCCTCGTTGAGGAAGTCGGGCACCTCACGACCCCGCTCTCCGACGAGCGCGATCACGTTCAGATCCGCCGAGGTGCCACGGGCGATCATGCCGAGGAGCGTGCTCTTCCCCACGCCGCTCCCGGAGAAGATGCCGACGCGCTGGCCCTTGCCGATCGTGAGCGGGCCGTCGATGGCGCGCACCCCGGTCGGGAGCGCCGTGTCGATCGTCCGGCGGCGCAGCGGGTTGAGGGGCGCCGCGGCGAGCGGCCGCTTCCGGTCCCAGGCGATGGGCCCCTTGCCGTCGATCGGCTCGCCGTGCGCGTCGATCACCCGCCCCAGCAGGCCTTCGCCGACCCCGACCGACGCCGCCCTGCCGAGCACCTCGACGGCGCTTCCGGGCTGCAGCCCCTCGAGGCCGCTGTACGGCATGATGAGGACCCGGTCGCCGGCGAAGCCGACCACCTCTCCGTCCAGCTCGCTCTTCCCGTCCAGCGTGCTCACCCGGCACAGGTCGCCCACCGCGGCGTCCACGCCCGAGGCCTCGATGACGAGACCGACGACCCGCTTCACACGGCCGCAGGTGATGAAGCGCGGCACGCGCCGGATCCGCTCGAACGCCGGCTCAGGCATCGGTCAGCGCCCGGAAGATCCGCTCGAGGATGTGCCCGAGTCGCGCGTCGACCACGCGGTCCACGCCCTCCACCAGGCAGCCACCCGACCGGAGCGCCGGGTCGGGGGTCCAGCGCACGGAGTGACCGGAGGTCAGGGAGCCGCGCCCGGCGTCGCCGGCCCCCGCGGAGGGGAGGGCCAGGTCGGACGGGTTGAGATGCACGACGAGAGACTCGGTCACGGGGAACTCCGCGACCGCACGCCGTACGAGATCCGAGACGAGCTCCGGGGTGGTGCGCACTTCCCTCTCGATGAGGTGGCCCGCGATGGCGGTGGCGAGCGCCGCGATCCGGTGCTGGGCCTCGTCGCGCCGACGCGCGTCCGCCGCGTTGAGCTCCTCGAGCACCGCGTTCACCGCGCCGACGAGCGTCCGCACCCGTTCCGCCTCCGCGCGCCGCCCTTCCTCGAAGCCGCGCTCGTGAGCCGCGAGTCGCTCGGCCTCCAGCCCCTCGGCGTTCCGCTCGGGCGGCCCCGCCGACGCCGGAGGCGGCGGCGTGATCTCGGGGCCGGCGGGAAGCTCGGGCAGCTCCGGGGGAGCGGCCGACGCGGGGTCCGGCGGCGGATCGGCGGAGCCGGCGGCTCGCTGCTGCGCCTCCTCGAGGGTCGGCACCTCGACGGGCTCAAACGAGTAGGTCGTCATCCCCGCCTCCCAGCACGACCTCGCCCGCTTCCTCGAGACGACGTACGTCGGCCACGATCTTGCGCTGGGCCTCCTCCACGTCGCGGATCCGTACCGGACCGAGGAACTCCATCTCCTGCTCCAGCGCCGCCACGGCGCGCTGGGACATGGCGCGGAAGATCTGTTCCTTCAGCTCGTCGCTGGCGGCCTTGAGCGCCAGCGCCAGCTCCTTGGTCTCGACCTCGGTGACCAGGCGCTGCGTGGACTTGTCGTCGAGGCGCACGATGTCCTCGAAGACGAACATCAGGTCCTTGATCTTGTCGGCGAGCGCCAGGTCCTTGTTGGCCATCTCCTCGAGGAGCTCCTTCTCGATGGCGGGCGAGGCCAGGTTGAGCACGTTCGCCACCGCGGCCGGGCCACCGGCCTGGGCCAGCGGCGCGGAGAGCGAGAGCGACGCCTCGCCGCCGAGAAAGCGCTCGACCACCTCCAGGACGTCCGGCAGGACCTTGTCCATCCGCGCCTTTCGCACGAGGACCTCCGCACCGAGCTCCGGCTCGAGCTGCATCAGGATCTCGGCCACCAGCGCCGGCTCGAGGTGCGCGAGCACCAGGACGACCGTCTGCGGGTGCTCCGTCTTGAGCAGGTTCGCGAGCGACTCGGGGTCCACTCGGCGCAGCGTCTTGAAGCCGGCGCCCTCCTGCAGGGCCGTCTCCAGCTTCTTCACCACGGGGCTGGCGCCTTCGGGACCGACCGTGCGCTCCAGGAAGGTGCGCGCGGCGCCGATGCCCCCGAAGACCGCCGTGTGCGCCTCCTCCGCGGAGGTCTGCCACTCCTCGAGGACCGTGGTGACGACCTCGGCGGGGACCTGGTCCAGCTGGGCGATCTCGAGGGAGATCGCCTCGACCTCGTCCGGAGAGAGGTCCTTGGAGAGCGACTCCATCCCTTCCGGGCCGAGCGCCAGCGCCAGGATGGCGGCCTTCTGTCCGCCGGTGAGCCGGTCCGGCCGGAGCGTACCCGACCGCTTGGCCACGCTCATCGCCTATCCCTCCCCGAGCCAGGCCCGGACGACCCGGGACGCGTCGACCTGGGGCCCGCCCACGATCGCCTCACCGGTGCGCTCCCTGGGAAGGCCGGCCGCGACCTCCGCGGAGCCGACGGTCGTGCGCTGACCGCCGCCCGCGGCCAGCACGTGCGCCGGCGTGGCCTCGGGGAGCGACGCCCGCGCGAACGAGAGGCCTCGCATGGCCAGCGCGAAGGCGAGCACGAGACCGACGAGGAGCACGAGCGGTCGCTGGAACTCCCGGAGAAGATCGAGCGCGCCCGGCGGCGGAGTCGTCTGGTCCGGGTTCAGCGTCGGCTGGATCGGCTCGAACGGCACGGCCACCACCGACACCGCGTCGCCCCGTCCGTCGTCGATGCCGACGGCGTTGCGCACCAGCTGCTCGATGCGCTGGATCAGCGCCGCGTTCCCGACCCGGGGGACGTCCTCGTTGAGCGCCACCGCCACCGTGAGGCGCCGAATGGCCCCGGGCGCCCGCATGGAGACTTCGGTGCTGCGGGTCACGTCGAAGGTGTTGTGCTGGATCGTGGACGCCGCGCCCTGGGACGGGTCGCCGGGCTCGATCTCGGAGCGCTCCTCCCCGGTGAGCACCTGCTGGTTCGGATCGACCGAATCCGTCCGCCGCTCCACCTGCTCGAAGTCGAGCTCGGCCGAGACGCGCACGCGCACGTTCGCCGCGCCCACGAGCGGCTCGAGCAGCTCCGCGGCGCGTGTCTCCAGATAGTCCTCGAGCTCGAGCTGCATCTCGAGTCGGCGCCGGTCCACGCGGGACGGAGCGTTGGGCTCGGCAGCCGCCGAGAGCACTCGGCCCGCGTCGTCGAGCACGCTGACCGCCTCCGAGGAAAGGCCGTCGACGGCGCTCGCCACCAGGAAGGTGATCGCCTCGACCTGCTGCGTCGTCGGGCGGGCGCCGGACGAGACGCTGAGCAGCACCGAGGCCTCGACGGGCTGCCCCGCGGTCTGATAGATGGAGCCCTCGCGCAGGGCCAGGTGGACCTCCGCGGAGCTGATGCCGCGCATCTGCGAGATCGAACGCTCCAGCTCCCCCTCGAGCGCCCTCCGGTAGTTGACCCGCTGGGTGAAGTCGGTCATTCCCCAGGTGGCTTCGTCGAAGATCTCGAAGCCGGGCCGGGCTCCGGCGGAGACGCCCCGCTCGGCCAGCGCCACCCGGGCGCGCGCGGCGTCCTCCTCCCGCACGAGCACCTCGCCGCCGCTGCGGCTGAGCTGACTCTCGATGCCGGCTTCGGCCAGCGCGCGCTCGGCGCTCGCGACGACATCGAGCGGGCCGCCGTGCACGATCGGCACGTACTCGGGGCGGTTCCCCCACGCCACCAGACCCCAGATGCCGGCGACGCCGACACCCGTGATGACGAGCGCGGCCGCCACACGGGGAGCGCCGAGCCGGCGCACGAAGTCGAGGAGCTGGTCGAGCAGCGTCACGGCTCAGATCACGTCTGCATGTTGGCGACCGTGCGATACGCCTCGATGAACCGGTTCCGCACCTCGATGAGCATCTCGAGCGCGAGTCCCGCCTCCTCCACCGCGGCCATCACGTCGTGGAGCTCCACCGGGTCACCCCGGAGGAAGGCCTGCACGGCGTCGCCCGCATCGTCCTGCAGACCCTGCACGTCGTCGAGGGCGCGGGTGAGGGTGTCCTTGAAGGAGGCACCCTGCCCTCCCGTGGCTCCGCCGAGACCGGCGCTGCCGGGCCGCTGGATCGGCAGCCCGCCCGGACGTTGCAGAGGGAGCCCGCCGCCGACCTGCCCGATTCCGCCCACCGGATCACTCATCAGCGTTCCTCATGTCTCATGCTCTCACGTCGAGTCGGACGCCCACCCGCGCGCCGGGGCGCGTCGAGCCCGGGGACGCCGCGGGGCCGTAGGTGGCCGGGCTGGTGATCGAGTTGCGCAGATAGAAGGCGCGCTCGTCGCGACCGAGCAGCGCCCAGAGCTCGGGGTCGACCCGCGCGGACGGGGAAGACGCGACGTCGTCCAGGTCGGCCGCCCCGCCCGCGCGCGAGTCGGGCAGCGGAGCGGTGGCGTCCCGGAAGGCCGCCGCGCCCGCGGAAGAGCCGGTCGACCGACCGTCCGCCGGCTCGGACGCCCGATCCGCCCGGTCGGG
>CALJLC010000373.1 GCA_937982605.1 uncultured Gemmatimonadales bacterium
GGCGTGGGCGCGCGAGGTCCTCGAGCACGGGCTGCAGCCCCTCGACGACGAGGACGATGTCTCCCGGGCCGACGACGA
Source organism: uncultured Gemmatimonadales bacterium (assembly GCA_937982605.1). GTDB lineage: Bacteria > Gemmatimonadota > Gemmatimonadetes > Longimicrobiales > Gaopeijiaceae > UBA2589. The sequence goes on from CALJLC010000373.1 coordinate 79, forward strand.
CCCGGCGCGAGAGGCGGAGCAGCGGGCGTCCGGGGCGGTCGTCGGGGGCACGGGACGGCGACCGGCGTCGTCGGCGGTCGTGACGATGCCGCCGCTGGGCGTTCGCGAACGGGCCCTGCTCCTCGCGGGGTCCGGCGCGTGCGGCGCGGGCGCCCTCTTCCTCCAGGGGGCCGCCAGCCCGATCGTTGGATCCGCGCTCGTCGTCATCGCGGTCGTTCTGGCGCTCGCCGGGATCCTCGGATGGGTCCCGGAGGCGGCGCGCCGCATCCTCCGCGCGATCGCCGGCCACGCCCCCTGAGCTCCCCCAACATGCGCGCCGTCACCTTCAACGTCACGATCCCCAGCTACGTCGTGGGGAAGAGCCTCGGCCGGGTGTCGGAGGCCGCGCTCTTCGGGGGGCTCAGCGGCGTGCGCTACGGCGAGGTGCGCGAGCCCGACCTGCCCGGGCCGGAGTGGGTCAAGCTCGACGTGCTCAAAGCCGGGATCTGCGGCTCGGACATCGGCAACCTCACGCTCAAGGCGTCCCCGGCCATGGAGCCGTTCGGCTCCTTCCCGGCGGTTCTCGGCCACGAGATCCTGGCTCGGGTCGCCGACGTGGGGCCCGGCGTCCGGGGCGTGGAGGTCGGTCAGCGGGTGGCGGTGGACCCCGGCGTCTCGTGCACCGTGCGCGGCTTCGACGGCACACGGCAGTGCGCCTCGTGCCTGGAGGGGCTCCCGGCCACCTGCGTCCGGGCCGGCGAGTACGGCGAGACGATCATCGACGGACAACCGATCAAGCGCGGCATGACGATCGGGTACCACGGAAGCCTGCCCGGCGGCTGGGGTGAGCGGATGATCGCGCACGCGAGCCAGCTCTTCCCGGTCGACGACGCGATGGCGGACAACACCGCCGTGCTCATCGAGCCGCTCGCCGTCGGGATGCACGCGGCCCTCCGCTCGCGGCCTTTCCCGGACGGGCCGGCGCTCGTGCTGGGAAGCGGCCCGATCGCGCTCGGCGTCGTCTGGGCCCTACGCGCCGCCGGCTTCGAGGGCACGATCGTGGCGCAGGTCAAACGGGAGTACGAGCAGCGCCTGGCCCAGTCGCTCGGCGCCGACGTCGTGGTCTCGCCCGGCGACGAGGCCCGCGAGGCGCTCATCGGCACCGGGGCCCAGGCGTACATGCCGATCGTCGGGGACGAGGTCTTCGCCGGCGGAGGCTTCCCGCTCGTCTTCGACTGCGTCGGCAGCGGCCAGACCATCAAGCAGGCGCTCCGCTACACGGCGGTGCGCGGCCGCATCGTGCTCCTCGGTTGCGCGGCCGAGATCCGCAAGCTCGACCTCACCTTCGTGTGGGCCAACGAGCTCCGGATCCAGGGCTTTCAGTGCTACGGCGACGAGGAGTGGCGCGGTAAAACAGAACACACCTTCCAGATCACCCACGACATGCTGCTCGAGACCGGCGCTCCCGTGGAGGAGATGGTCACGCACGTCTTCCCGCTCTCGCAGTACCGGAGCGCGCTGTCGACCGCCGCGAACCGCCGCCGGACCGGATCGGTGAAGGTGCTGCTCGACCCGCAGGCGGAGTGAGCCCGGCCGGGCTTCGCGTCCTCGTCGCCGGCGGGGGCGTGATCGGGGTGTCGTGCGGCTACTACCTGGCGCGCGCCGGTGCCCGCGTCACGCTCCTCGAGCGCGACCGTATCGGCGCCGGGGCGTCGTCCGGGAACGCCGGCACGGTGTCGGCCGGTCATCCCCCGCTCAACCGCCCGGGCCGGGTCGCTCAGGCGATCGGCGCGCTGATGGACCCGGCCAGCCCGCTCTACGTCCGGCCGCGGTGGGACCCCGGTCTCTGGCGGTGGCTCCTCGGCTTCGCCCGCACCTGCACCGAGGAGCACGTCGAGCACTGCATGCGGGTGATGGCGCCGCTCGGCAAGGACGCCCTCGCCCTGTTCGACGCTCTGGTCGACGAGGAGCGTCTGGAGTGCGGGTACCGCGCCGAGGGGTACTACGACGTCTGCGCGACCGCCGAAGGGCTCGCCAACGCCCGACACGAGGCGTCGATCATCGAGCGGTACGGATACCGGCCGGAGGAGCTGGACGGGGACGAGCTCCGGAAGCGGGAGCCGGCGCTGTCTCCCGACGTCCTCGGCGGCGTCTTCTATCCGGACGCGGCCACCCTCGAGCCCGCCCGGTTCCTCACCCGGCTCCGTCAGGCGGCGGAGCGGCACGGCCTCGAGGTCGTGGAGGGCATCGGCGTGCGCAGGGTCGAGGCCCGGGCAGGTCGCGTGGTCGGCGTGCGGACGACGGACGGCGAGCGCATCGGCGCCGACGCGGTGGTGCTGGCCACCGGCGCGCTGAGCCCCGGGGTCGCGCGAGGATTCGGAACGAGGATTCCAGTCCAGCCGGGAAAGGGGTACCACCGGGACATCGACATCGGGCCCAACGGCGCCCCGCCGCTGCGGATCGCGTGCGTGCTGAACGAGTCGTCGGTGTTCTGCACGCCCATGGACACGGTCGTGCGCTTCGCCGGCACGATGGAGTTCTCAGGGCGCAACGACGTCCTGCGGCCGGCCCGGCTCCGTCAGCTCACACGCGCGGCCAGGGCGGCGTTCCCCGGTCTGGGCACGGCGCGCCCGAGGTCGGAATGGTGCGGGCTCCGCCCCATGTCGATGGACGGCCTGCCGATCGTCGGCGAGCTGCCCGGCGCCGAAGGGCTGGTGGTGGCGACCGGCCACGGCATGCTCGGGCTCACGCTCGGCCCCGTCACCGGACAGATCGTGGCCAACCTCATCCTCGGCGGCGGAGATCCGCGCGCCGACGCGCTCTCACCCGCCCGATTCTGAGGCGCCCGCGAGGCGCTCCGAAGCCGCCCGGCGGACTCGCCCGATCCGCGACGCGTCCTGGGGCGCGAGAAAGGCCGGCCCGCGCCGCTTGACCGCGTCGCGCAGCCGCGGTACTCTGCTTGAGAATGATTCTCACCCTCGCATTCGGACGTCCGTTCATGCGCCGCACCCCGGCCCTCCCCGCCGTCCTCGCGCTGAGCTTCGCCGCGGCGGCATGCGCCGTCCCCGCTGCTCCGCCGACCGCCTCTCCGACGCCGCCGTCCGGAGCCCGGGAGCCGGCCACGGAGGCACCCGCACGGGACGGCTCCGTCGGCGTCCTCGTCATGGCGCACGGGGGCTCACCCGAGTGGAACGCCTCGGTCGACGCGGCCGTGGCGCCACTCTCCGCCGACGTGCCGACCGCGGTGGCGTACGGGATGGCCAACCCCCACACCCTGGCGCCGGCCCTCGACGCGCTGCGGAAGCAGGGCGTCGATCGCGTGGCCGTCGTGCGGCTCTTCCTCTCCGGTGAGTCCTTCCTCGACCAGACCCGCTACCTGCTCGGGATGTCCGACACGCCGCCGGCGACCTTCGTGCTCATGGGCCCGGCCGCCGCCGACCCGGAGGCGCGCCGGCCGATCCGGCACGACCTGGCGCTCGCAACGCACGACGACGGGATCCTCGGATCGCCCGAGGCCACCGAGGTCATGGTCGACCGGGCCCGGACCGTCAGCGTCCGGCCGGCCACGGAGAGCGTGCTCCTGCTGGCGCACGGCATGGGTGACGAAGCGGAAAACCGGCGCGTGCTCGACGCCATGGAGCGCGTCGCGGACCGCGTGGCCGACGCCGGCTTCGCGGAGGTCGAAGTCGAGACGCTTCGCGAAGACTGGGAGCAGGAGCGTGTGGACGCCGAGCGGCGGATGCGGGGTTGAGAAGAGCGCCAGGAAGAGGCGGGCCGCCGGGCGATCGTCCTTCCGATGCGCCTCTCGGGATTCGGGCCGTACGCCGAGGTGCTAGCCGGCCTCTCCTACACCGCCGGCGAGGGCCTGCTGCCGCACGAGGCGATCGGCCGGTGGATCCGGGCGACCGCGGACCGCGTGAGCTGCGGCAACGGGTGGGGAGCCGTCGCGGACGCCTGTCCGGCCGTGGTCGTCGACGAGCAGGAGCGGCCGGTCGGCCGCTAGGACCGACCGCTCAGAGGTCGAGCGGAATGACCTCCGGGTGGACCTTGCTCCCGGGACGCGTCCCGCTGACGTCGACACCCTCGAGCTTGAGCAGCGCGACCTTCGCGTGCAGCCCGCCCCCGAAACCCGTCAGGCTTCCGTCCGAAGCGACGACGCGGTGGCAGGGGATCACGATGGGGATCGGATTGGCGCCCACCGCCTGCCCGACCGCGCGTGCCTGGTCCGGCTTGCCGACGTCCCGCGCCAGCTGGCCGTACGACGTGACGTGGCCGTACTCGACGGTGCGGAGCCGGTCATAGACATCCCGCTGGAAGTCCGAGGTCACCCCGGAGAAGTCCAGCGGCAGGTCGAAGTCGGTGCGCTCGCGCGCGAAGTACTCCTCGAGCTGACGGACGGCGGCGCGCAGCTCCGGAGGCCACGCCTCCGGCGGATCGGTGTTCCGGTCCCGGGGCAGCGCGCCGAACTCGATGCGGCGCACACCCTCGCTCGAAGTCCACACCGTGATCGGTCCCGCCCGGGTGTCGGGCAGGTGCGCGGAATGGACTTCGACGGCGTTCAGTGCGTGGCCTCCCCCGTGCTCTGCTTCAGCGCCTCCTGCAGCGCGTCGAAGCCGAGCAGCGCGCACTTGATGCGGACGGGGAACTTGCTCACGCCCTGAAGTGCCCGGAGGTCTCCGAGGCCGCGGTCCTTCGCGGCCTCCTCGTCGCCGTGCATCATTTCGGTGAAGCGCGCCGCCAGCGACTCCGCCTCGTCGAGCTTCCGGCCCTCGAGCAGCGTGGTCATCATGCTCACCGCGGCCTGGGAGATCGAGCACCCCTGACCCACGAAGCGCGCCTCGGCGATCTCGTCGCCCTCGATGCGGAGCTGCAGCCGGATCTCGTCCCCACAGACCGGATTCGCCATGTGCACCTCGACGCTCTTCTCCTCGAGCTCCGACTTGTTCCGCGGATTGCGGTAGTGCTCGAGGATGAGCTGCTGATACAGCGAGCTGAGCTGGGGACTTTCCATGGGCGCCTGCACGGTTCTACGGGAGGCCAATGTACGCGATCGGGGGCGGTACCGCACGTCGCCGGGGGACCGCCGATCGACGTCGAAATCCGACCCGTTGCGGGCCCTACGCGAAGATCTTGCGGACCTCGCCGAGCCCTTCGACGAGGCGGTCCACGTCGTCCTGCGTGTTGTAGAGGTAGAACGACGCCCGCGCCGTGGCCGAGACCCCGAAGTGCTTCATCACGAGCTGCGCACAGTGGTGGCCGGCGCGCACCGCGATGCCCTCGGTGTCGAGGATCGTGGAGATGTCGTGCGGATGCGCGTCGCCGAGCGTGAAGGAGACGACCGCCGAGCGCTCGTCGACCGACTCGGGCCCGAAGAGGCGGATGCCGGGGATCTCTCCCATCCGCTCGAGCGCGTACCCGAGCAGATCCCGTTCGTGCGCGGCGATGGCGTCCATCCCGATGCCGGAGAGGAAGTCGACTGCCGCGCCCATGCCGATCGCCCCGACGATGTTCGGCGTGCCGGCCTCGAACTTGTGCGGGACGGCCGCCCACGTGCTGGCGTCGCGATCCACCACGTGGATCATCTCTCCGCCGCCCTGATACGGCGCCATCCCCTCGAGGAGCTCCTTGCGGGCCCACAGGGCGCCGATGCCGGTCGGCCCGCACATCTTGTGGCCGCTGAAGGCGTAGAAGTCGGCCCCGAGGGCAGCCACGTCCACGGTGGTGTGCACCGCCCCCTGCGCGCCGTCGACGAGGACGAGCGCCCCGACGGCGTGGGCCGCCTCGATGATACGCGCGAGCGGGGTGATCGTGCCCAGCGCGTTGGAGACGTGGGAGACCGCCACGAGCTTCGTGCGCGGGTTGATCAGCCCCGCCAGGTCGTCGAGCACGAGGCGACCCTGGTCGTCGAGCTCGATGTAGCGGAGCTTCGCGCCACGCCTCGCCGCGAGGATCTGCCACGGCACGATGTTCGAGTGGTGCTCGAGCACCGAGATCAGGATCTCGTCGCCCTCCCCGACGTTGTCGAGGCCCCACGCCATCGCCACGAGGTTGATCGCCTCGGTGGTGCCACGGGTCCAGACGAGCTCCGAGGGATCGGAGGCGCCGATCCAGCCCGCGACCTTCCCGCGGGCTTCTTCGTACGCCACGGTGGCCCGCCGGGAGAGCTCGTGGATACCGCGATGCACGTTCGCGTTGTCGTGCTCGTAGTAGCCCGCGAGCACGTCGAGGACGGCGCGGGGCTTCTGAGACGTGGCGGCGTTGTCGAGATAGACCAGCGGGACGCTGTGATCCGTCTATTGGTGCCCGAGTCAGCGCTCGCGCAATGTAGCGGAGTAGCGCGGAGGCCTCCCCG
>CALJLC010000374.1 GCA_937982605.1 uncultured Gemmatimonadales bacterium
GACGCCGAGACGATCAACGCCGCCTTCATCGCGCTCGAGAAGGCGTGGCTCGACGAGCGGGGGCTGCAGGACCGCCCGTGGAGCCGCTCGCTGTACGTGTCGCCCGATCCGTTCAGCGGGTACGCGTCGTGGATGCTGCCCGGGCTGCGCTACGAGATCGAGACGGACGACCCGGCCGAGGTGCCCGAGTGGGAGACGCGCTACCTCGACGCGGTCACGCGTCTGGCGCGCGCCATGGACCACACGACCGCCCTCATCCGGGAGACGATGTGATGGCCAGGGAGCTGCTGACCAAGGAGGCGCTCGCCGAGGCGGTGGCCGGGCTCGATGGCTGGACCGTCCGGGACGGGAAGCTCCACAAGGAGTACGTCTTCTCGGACTTCGTCGAGGCGTTCGGCTTTGTGGCCGCGGCGGAGGTGTGCGGTGACGGGATTAGCGATCGTCGCGAGTGGTGTAACGTCTACCAGACGGTCTGTGTGGTCCTATCGATGCACGACCTGGGCGGGATCTCGACGTGGGACGTGAAGCTGGCCGGGGAGTTCGACGCGGTGGCGGGCCGGGGCTAGACGTCGGCGGGCCGGGGACGGCCGCCGGGATCGCCGTTCGGGCGGCTCGGGCCCGTCGCCTCACTTCCCCTGGAACTGGCAGAGCGCGAAGACCTCGCACCCCAGCGCGCGCAGGCGATCGGCCCCGCCGAGCTCCGGCAGGTCGACGACGAAGCACGCCTCTTCCACGTGGCCGCCGAGGGTGCGGACGAGCTCGATGCCGGCCGCCGCGGTGCCGCCCGTGGCCACCAGGTCGTCGATGAGCAGCACGCGCGCTCCCGGCGTGATCGCGCCGGTGTGGATCTCCATCCGGTCCGTCCCGTACTCCAGCTCGTAGTCGATGCCGACGACGGGACCCGGAAGCTTGCCCGCCTTGCGGATCGGCACGAAGCCCACGCCGAGCTCGTAGGAGACGGCCGTGCCGAAGATGAAGCCACGGGCCTCGATTCCCGCGACGACGTCGACCGGGCGGTCGATGTAGCGATGCACGATGAGGTCCACGCCCATGCGGAGCCCGCGCGCATCCTCGAGCAGGCCCGTGACGTCCCGGAAGAGCACGCCGGGCTCGGGCCAGTCGGGGATCGTGCGGATGAAGGAGGCGATGCTCGGGGACACGGCGCGACCGCCCTCAGAGCGTGATGCGATACCGGTAGGCCACCAGCTTCTCGCGCGTCCCCTCGTCGACCTTGCGGCCCCCGTCCTCGCGGAAGCCGAACGCGCGGTAGAAGGCGCGCGCGCCTGCGTTGATCTCGAGCACCCAGAGCGTCAGCTCCGAGAAGCCGTTCGCGGCCGCCCAGTCCGTGCAGGCCCGACAGAGCAGATCGCCGAGCCCCTGCCGCCAATGCGCCGGGTCGACGTAGAGCGTCGGCATCTCGGCCACCCCGGGGGGCGCATCGTCGTCCTTCGAGGCCCGGACGGTCACGAAGCCGCGGATCTCGCCCCCGACGGTCGCCACGATCGTGTGCACCTCGGGTGACCCGATCCACTCGCGCCAGCGGGCGATCCGCCCCGGCCGATCCGGACCCGGAGGGGGCCAGTCGGCCACGAGTCCGTCGTAGACGGCCTCGCGGGCGGAGTAGTGGACGGCTTCGACCGCCTCCGCGTCGGCGACGGTGGCCTCGCGGAGATCGGCCTGAACGCGCGAGCCGGGGGCGGTGGGGGGCTCAGGGCTCATCATCGCAACATGTCAGCCGCCGGACGGCCGGATCAAGCGCCTTCTCCCTGTTCGAGCGCGTCTCGGGCGAGGGCGTCGACCAGGTCGCTGAAGATCACGGCGTGCAGCGGGTAGATCCCGTACCAGTACAGCCACCCCAGGAAGCCCGTCGGCGCGAAGAAGGCGGTCTGGACCAGCCGGGTCCCGTCGCCGTCGGGGATCGCCTCGAACTGGAGCCAGGCGCGCCCGGGGACCTTCATCTCCGCGCGCAGCCGCAGGAGCGAAGGGGGGCGGTACTCCTCGACCCGCCAGAAGTCGAGCGACTCGCCGGGGTAGAGCACCTCCGGGTGGCGACGGCCTCTGCGCAGCCCGGGCCCACCGGCGAGCTGGTCGAGCCAGCCACGGAGCGTCCAGAGCCAGCCCCAGACCCGCCACCCCCGCTCGCCGCCCAGGCTCCCGAAGGCGCGGAATACCGCGGCGGGGCTCGCGGCCACGAGCCGGGTCCGGACCTCCCGGATGACCCCCTCGGTGTCCACCAGGCTCACGCGCTCCGAGGGCGTGTCTCCGGAGACGCTCCACCGCGTGGCCACCTCCCCCGCCTCCGTCCGCGTCAGGGCCAGCTCGACCGCGCGTCGATACGACAGGGGCTCGATCTCGGGGAAGAGCGTGCGGGCCCGCGTCGTGTCGGCCACCACCGGCTCCACCACCCCCTCCACCAGGGGCACGGCCAGGCTGTTCGGGATGGGCGTGACGAGGCCGACCCACAGCGCCGCCAGGCGGGGCGCGAGCACCGGGACGGGCACGATCAGGCGGGGGAGACCGCGGACCGCGGCGTACTCCTCCATCATCGCCTTGAAGGTGAGCGGCTCGGTTCCGATGTCTACGACGCCGACCGAGTCGTCGCGGCCGAGCGCCGCCACGAGGTAGGCGAGGACGTCCCGAACGGCGATGGGCTGCACGTCGTTGAGGATCCAGCGCGGTGCCACCATCGCAGGGAGCCGTTCGGTGAGGTAACGCACCATCTCGAAGGAGGCCGAGCCGCTGCCGATGACCGGTCCCGCCCGGAATTCGGTCGTGGGAAGGCCCTCCCTGAGGATCCGACCGACCTCGGCCCGGCTGTCGAGGTGCTCGCTGGTCGGGGCGCTTCCCCCGTCGTCGGGAAGGATGCCGCCCAGGTACACCACGTGGCGGAGGTGCCCCTGCCCGGCGGCGACGAAGTTCCGGGCCGCCTTCCGGTCCTTCTCGGCGAAGTCCTCCCCGGCGTACATCGAGTGCACG